>JAZDKH010000117.1:0-13306 GCA_043803325.1 Methanobacteriota archaeon
CACATCGTCGTCTATCCAGTGGAGGATGAAACTCATCTCACTGATGCGAAGGGTCGGGTCCTTCCTGATGCATTCCTGATGAAGAAAGGGAGTACCCCCCATGATCTTGCGTACCAGGTCCATACTGACATAGGAAAAGGATTTCTGTACGCCATTGATGCTAGGACAAAGATGCGGATTAAGGAGTCTGCTATCCTGAAAGATGGGGATATTATAAAAATTGTCAGCACAGCGAAGTAACATTCGCCACATTTTTATACTAATCCTGATATAAATCCTTATCATGGGTGGTGAGATATTTCAGGCCCAGGTTCTCAAAAATTTCTTTGATGCCATTACCGGCACAGATAGGAATCTCACCCGTATCTATATGTGCGTAATCAGCCTTACCCGATTGAAAGGTGAGGATCCAGAGGTCATCGGACGTCTGGTCGAACAACTCAGGCAGAGTAAGATCAAGAAGGAACTCTCCATTGATGTCCTTGATTATATGTGTGCAGTAGCAGCAGAACTGCACATTTCAGCAGTCAGGACTGCCTTCGGGGTCCAGGATCTGAGTGAAGTTATGCATGATTTTGAGGGTATCAGTTTAGATAGTCTCTGATTTTTTGCCGAGTTCATATATTCAATCAGATCATACAGTAATCTCATTATGAAGGTCTGCATCATGTGCGGTGGTGAAGGAACCCGCCTTCGTCCTCTCACCTTCGAACGCCCAAAACCGTGTATTCCGATTGTAAACAAACCCTCGATAGAGCATCTGGTGTCCCACCTTTCAAATCTCGGGTTTCATGATGTTATTATAACACTCGGCTATAAGGGGGAGGCGATTGAGCAATCCCTGGGAGATGGCGCGCTCCTTGGGGCGAATATTAAATATGTCTATGAAGAGACCAAGCTTGGCACCGCGGGAAGCGTTCAGAATGCCAGGGAATTCCTGGAGGGAAAACCGTTCATGGTTGTCGGAGGAGATCATGTCACTGATCTGAATCTCCTTGAGTTCTATCGTGAACATTTGAAGAGTGCCGCAATAGTTACTATCGGTCTGATCAGCGTTGATGAACCTTCAGAATATGGTATTGCAGAGATAGATGTTGATAATCGTATCCGCAGGTTCAGAGAAAAACCCGGACCTGGAGAGATCTTTTCTAATCTTGCTTCTACCGGAATGTACGTCTGCTCTTCTGATATCTTTGAGTACATCCCTGAAGGAAAGAAGTTTGACTTTGCCAAAGATCTGTTCCCCCCCTTTATGGAAAAAAATCTTCCTTTGAACGGGTGGCTGGCCAGAGGGAATTGGTCAGATGTGGGAAGTCCGGCTTCACTTCGGCAGGCTGAGAAGTGGATGCTTCAGGATATGCGGTACGCAAACATCAGCGGTGATCTGGATGTGAAGAATGCACACATCCAGGGACCCGTAGACTTTGGAAGTTCTATCTATCTCGGGAATAACAGTCGCATTGTCGGTCCGGTTGCTATCGGCAGTGGGACATCCATCGGCGATAATGTTCTCATCGGCCCGTATACATCGATAGGGAAGAATTGTGTTATCAGAAATAATGTACGAATTCTGTCCTCATCCCTCTATAACCGGGTCGTGGTGGGACAAGGTACTTCTGTATCTGGGTCTATCCTGGATAATGATACCATGATTGGGGATGGATGTAGTATAGAACATGGTTCAGTTATCGGACCGCGATGTGTGATCAGGAGTCGTGTTACCATTCATTCAAATACCCGGATATGGCCTGATGTTGTCATCGCAGATGGGACCATCGTGACCGAACATGTTCTCAACGATGCATATGATACCCGGTGTGAGGGATCTTAATTTCCCTCTTTTTCCGATGAAGGTCGCAGATTCCTGTCTACCACAATCATCCCCCCAAATCGATGCGTTCCGGCTACGAGAGGATGGCGTGCATAATCCATGATCTGAATGTCATCTATTGATTTCAGATTCATTGCCCTGGCGGTGCGTTCAAGACCAAGCTCAAAATCTTCCATAATTTCGATGAGATATGCTTCGAGTATCTTAATTCCCAGCCTGCTCGCCGCAACAGCACGATGATGACCATCAACCAGAATGTTCTGGTTGGGTTTTTTTATCACAATGACTGGTTCAGCAAGACCCTTCTTAATCTCATACATCCTCCCTTCCAGTTCATCCATATATATCCGGGACTGGGTTGGGAGAAGAGATGCAACCTTCACCGGCCCTTTTGAGAGGTGGGGCTTTATTCCATGAAGCCGTTCGATAGTATCCATCAACTTGTAGACTTTATCCGGAGAAACATGTTCTATCTGTGACCTGACTACATCGGTATTGGAGATGATCCCAAGGATTTCATTCTTCTCATTCACCACGGGGAGCTTCTGAATTCCTGATCTGATGATCACCCGAGCTACATCTCCGATTGCCATCTCTGGTTCTGCTACTATCAGATGCTGGCTCATAATCTCCCGGACCGGGGTATCCGGGTGGACAAAGAGGAGATCGCGGGCAGCGATATACCCAACAACCACCTTTCCTTCAACAATAGGAAATCCATCATGAGATGTCATCTTGATAGCGGTTATTACATCACGCGCAGTCTGTGTTGTATTGATGGTATCAACATCTGCGGTCATATAGTCCTTGACCCGCTTCTTATCCATATTATTGGATATTCAGTTCTTTGAGACTTCAAGACTTCGGTTCTTCTTCTCCGTCTTCTTACAAAATCCCGGCATAGATCTCTTTTTCCCTCCCAAAGGGTGGTATTGGGGATTATCTGCCTCATAAGGCAGTATTATGTTTATCTCATTTGAAAGACGATTATGTAGGAATGAAAGGATTCAGGCAAAAACCTGTGAATAAGAAGGAGCCTGTTAATTGGACAAAATACGTGATCGTCACCGCGTGTGTGCTATTAGCAGTCTTCATGGTCTTCTCCATGCTTGGGATGTCCTGGCTCAACATTTTCAGTCAGGCGAAACCCGGTAATAGTGCGGTTGTTGACTTCACTCTCCGTGATGGACAAGACAGGCCGATTGTGACCACCGTCAATAGCATCTTTGTCCAGGCACAGACCGCGAAAGATCTGGTTCTGATGAGTGATAAGATGTCTATCAGAGTAAATATATCTGAAACCCGGGATCTTATCCCAATCCAGGTGCTTAATCCCTCTAATCAGGGCGGGCTCATTGATTTCGGTCTTTTCAGTCCTGAGCTCGATGCTATCTCATATGGTCTCCTCGGGATGAAAGTTGGCGAGTCAAAGACGCTTCCTGTTCCGGTTGCCAGCCAGCTCACCCGGGTTATGTCGAGGGCGCAATTCGCCAACATTACGGGAGAATCCCTCAACACGACCAAAGTCGGGGATCAGGTTCCTATAGCGTTCAGTGAGACTCCACAGATTTCCCTGGATAACACGACGCCAACCACATACCTGCGGACATCCACAATATTGGCGATGGATGAAGAGAATGTAACCATCAATTATGGATATCCAACTATTGATGTCACGCTGACTGAACTGAAGACATCGTAGAAAAAAAGTCAGACCCGGTATGCATACACCCTTTTGATGGTGTTTGCAACCTCAAATTTCCCTCTTCTTTTTGTTACCACTCCATTTCTCATTCTGATGTGCCCAATACGTGCCTTCACTCCTTTGATCACGTACACATCTCCAACCACAAATTTCTCGTCCCCTTCACATCTGACGTACAGAGGGAGGGTAATCCACCCGTCGTGTACTGAGAATCTGACAACCACCTGATCAATAACGCGAGTCCACAGAGTGTCAATATCTATGCCGTTTGCTTTATTGAGGCGTTTATCCCCTGATTCAATGGACATAACCTCAACACCGGCCCCTTCCCCATCATCGCATTCGGCGATCAAACTGTCCCCGACTGTAACGAGTTCGTCCTCGGCAAGTTCACAGGTACAGACAGTTGAGGTATCCTCTCTGCTCACAATTGCTTTCACCTGTATCATCACCGGTTCCTTCGGCACAGGAATCCGCGATATTGATCCGCAAACGGTACATTTAATCACCTGGTTCGTAGTTCTACTCAGGACATCATGCTCAGTCTCATCATCGCACGTGGTGCAGAACATATCAATCTGTTCCATTCATTATCAATGGAAGAGATCTCTGTATTAAATGTCCAGTGTAGTTGAACGATTCTCAGCGTATGGACACCCGGATGTGACCGCTACTCACCGGTCGACCTTCGAGATCACCGCTGAAGAGCATCTATCTTCTGCTGGGTCCTGTATCCTCGCGGTGCGCTCTGAGAAAGGTGCCGCCGATTTCGCGCCTGAGTTTGGAGAACTTCTCAGAACTCCTGGTTCCCGGTTGGTCACCCGTCTCTGCTGTGGGAGTGTTAACGTCGTTATCAGTTCTTTTGGCTCTCCCGATCTTGCCCTGAATCATCTGACTGATCTGGTCTGGCGACGATCATCGTTTACCTGTGGGCGTACTATCGGATTGTATAGTGATCGAACCGCTGTAACTATCCCCCGCGATATGATCTCTCTCCTCCGGGAAGGAGAACGACTTGATGTAATCCTGACGGTAGTATCGGATCCATCCCATCAGCCAGTTCCTATTGATGCCGGAATTTCATGGCTGGAACTGGCTGTCAAAGATTAAAAAATGGCTCATATTAGCCGTTGTGTATTAATATCCATACATCCAAATATTTTTAGAATATCTGGAGGATTATCAAATGGATAAGATGGGACTTGGAATGTTAATTGTTGGAATCATTATGATTCTTGGTGGAGCTTATGGAATCTACTTCTTCCTGCCAGAAGTCATCACCTTCATAATGGGTGGAATCGGGATTGTCGTTCTCCTGATAGGGGTCATGCTCGCCGGTATTGGTGTGATCCTGGTAAAGGATTAAGTTCTCGTCTCCCCTTTTTTCCAGAGCCGAGTGCTCTGTGAGTCTGTTATGTCGTTTAGAGTCATTATTGTATTCGTTTCAGTACGATGATCTCTACCGGGATATCGCGTTTATCGTCTGTATGAAAAAAGAAGGTTCTGGGTATTGTACATTCAGCTGCTATCACGGTGGTAATCTCTGCTCTCCCTGCGGTATACTGCCTGATAAACTGCTCTGAACCCCGGTTAAAGATTCCATATACCACCTCAGCTTTTAAGAGAGCCATGTCGATGAACGGTCGGTCTGCATGCTCCACCTGGGCACCAAAGGGGGGGTTCATTATCACAGTGTCTGCCGGAGGGATCACTTCTTTAGCAGCAGGGTTTGTCATATCTGCAGCAATGATCTGAATGTTAACTCCAAGATATCGGGCGTTATTCTCAGCGATCCGGGTCGCCTCAGTATCTATCTCTACTCCGATAACCTCACTGGCCCTGAGAAGGGCTGCACCGATTCCGAGAATCCCGGTGCCGGATCCCAGTTCCAAAACCCGAAGTCCGGCGATATCTCCGGCAAGGAACGCCGTATACAAGAGTCTCGCCGCGAGTGATGCCGGAGTCTGGTACTGTTCCCGCTCAGGAGAAGGATTTTCAAATCCGTCAACCTTCTCAAGAAGCATCTCAAGTCTGCGAAGTCTCATCTGATCTCGTCAACCTCGTACTGTTCAAATGTTCTGACTCCACAGAGGATCTCAAACTCCTGGGGTGAGAGGACCGGGACCGGCCACCGCACCTGATCATCAAATGCGAGTCGTGGACATGCGGTGTTAACATAACAGGGAAGACCCAGGTTCAGGAGTTGATCGGGGGTTACCTCTCTGAGCATGATTGGGACTGCAATATCAGAGAGGGAGAGTAATCGGTCAGCGAGATCCCTCCGACACTGTCCGGTCTTTGGTGAGATTATTATTCCGATGTGAGCTGCATTTTTTGCCTTTTCAATAAGGGCAAATCTTCGGCGAAGGAGCCGTTCTCCATCAACCACAACACATGACTGCGTATACGGATCGCATGCAATCACCCGAGCCCGGGTTGAGATCTGCACCCCAAGTGGATGGAACTGCCCAGTGCCCAGATAGAGAATCTCTGAGGCGCCGGTCTTTCGTGCAGCTTCAAATGAGCACCCAAGTATCTGTCCAGCATATGGTGTTCGCATCGTTCCATCCGCCACAATAACCTCAACACCTTCTGCCCGGAGGATTTTAGTTACTGCAGGGATAAGATGGGTATGTTGGACCGTAGTAACCAGTCCTACTTTTGTCCCGGATAGAAAAGGGAGTGCGACACGGATAATTTCAGGATCAAAGTCCATCCTGAATATATCATAAATCACGTTATCAGTATCATCCACCGGTGCATGACCGAGATGAATGAGAATATCTGCGTCTTTCAGGATCTCTGTGTCCAGATCACATGCTCCATAGCAGGGATCACCGCTGATCAGGACGGTAAACCCTGCATTTCTGAGTTCATCTGCTAGGTCTCCTAACCTTCTCTTTAATCCTTCTGGTGCCTGCAGGGCTACCCGGTGAGCCCCCTTCTCTGATAATTCAACTATCAGATCAGAGTGTCTGATCAACGATCCTCACCGCATCGGTGACCTCAAGAGCGATAAGATACCGGTATGGCATATTGACCTTTGGATCTCCCTTTTTTATTGCAAAGCAGATTCCGCATACTTCTACACCCATCTCCACGAGAGTTGCAAGTATTCCGTTTATTGTTCCTCCAGTGCTGATGACATCATCGATGATAACCACCCGGTCTCCCTTACAGAGTCCGTTGATAAACATCTGACCTTTTGAGTATCCGGTCTGTTGAACGACATCCTGCTCTCCAGGTAGGCCATAACTACGCTTCCGGATAATATTCAGGGGGATGTCAGTCATCAGGGATATTGCCGTCCCTATCGGGATAGCCATCGCTTCTGCAGCGACGATATAGTTGATATCCTTTAGATCCAGAAGCTGGATCATTCCGACTGCAACTTCTCTGAGTACAACGGGATCGATATGTGGGATTCCGTCAGTTATCGGATGGACGAAATAGTTATACTCACCTTTCTTTACAATCGGACAGTTCAGTAACGATTTAATCAGATGTTCTGTCACACCATTCACCAAAATCCTGTAAAAATGCTTCAATCACATCGCGGTGTACATGCGGCATACATACTATTCGCAGATCACCGGCACGGGTATAGGATACCACCCAGGGTTTTGGGACTTCACTCCGGGTGAACGTGGCCACGTTCACATCGGGGGTCACCCGCCTGCTGACTCCATATGCTTCCATACCTTCGATAAGACGCCTGGTGTTCTCCATGCACCCGGTTACGAGTGCTTCCATGCCATTCATCCCCAGATGGGCAAGCACGGCATATGCTCCGGCTACAGAGGCACCTGGCCTTGTGCCAGTGAGGCTGTAGGCCTGTTTTACTGTCAGGTATGGGGTTTCTACGAGAAGATCACAGAAACATTCCTCATCTCGTACCATAAGAACCCCGGCAGGAATAGTGCTCATTCCCATTTTATGGGGGTCCACAGAGATAGATCCTACCCCTGGAACTGAGAAGTCGAAATCAGGGATACCATTCTGGAATGGGAGCACCAGCCCCCCAAAAGCTGCATCTACATGGAGATGCACCTCTTCCTCTTCTGCAATTTTTCCGAGTGCCGGGATAGGATCGACCATCCCATATTCGGTCGTCCCTGCTATCCCTACGATGCAACAGGTGTTTTTATCGATCAGTTCTGCAGCTGCATCAGTATCCATCCGAAACTGAGCATCAAGAGGGGCGATCCGCATCTCGATGTCCATCATCTTGCATGCTTTCTCAAATGAGAAGTGTGCAGATGCTGGAACGACAATATTGGGGATATCGGAGTTTTTTTGAAATTTTGTAAATCTGAGTACCTGAATATTGGACTCAGTGCCCCCTGATGTTGAGCACCCCCCTGCATCCGGAGCATGATAGAGATCCGCGAACCAGGATATCAGGAGTTCGTCAATTCGGGAACTCCCGGGAAAAAGACCCGGGTCTCCGAGATTCGTATCCATGAAGAGATTATGTGCTCTGATTGCCACGGGATGAGGCACAGTGCACATTGAGGAGAGGATATGGTCCCAGGAGACATCTTTGCGTCGCTTCTCCTCTAAAAAACAGAAGAGTGAGTCTGACGGTATACCATCAGAGACCATAGTTCTTTCTTGCACCTTCAAGAATGATGCGTTGCTCAGTCCGGGCAACCGTCTCTCTGATCTTGGGTATGGCATCAATATTGGAAGATACGCTGGTGATACCGTGCTGGACCAGCCAGATTACCATATCTGGTTCACTTCCTGCCTGGCCACAGATAGATACCTCCACGCCACCTTCACGGCATGCTTTGATGGCAGTATCAATCAGGGCCAGAACTGCCGGATGCTTCGGCCAGTACATATCTGTCACGTTCTCATTGTTTCTATCGATGGCAAGGGTATACTGGATAAGATCATTTGTACCAAATGAGGCGAATTTTATCCCCGCTTTGATGAAGTCTTCGATGATGATCGCGCTAGCCGGGATCTCTATCATGATTCCGAGGTCAACATTCTCAACATCTACTCCAGCCTCCCGGAACGCATCCTTTGCTCTGATGAATTCATTTGGGTGGGAGACCATCGGAAACATGATCCCAAGATTATCATATCCGAGATCCCACAATCGCTTAAAGGTCTCAATCTGAAGTCTGAATTGTTTTGGGCTTTGCAGGTCGCGCCTGATCCCCCGCCACCCGAGCATGGGGTTGTGTTCTATTGGCTCGCTCTTGCCGCCCTGCATATTTCTGAACTCATCGGTTGGCGCGTCGAGTGTCCGCACCCAGACGGGTTTGCCTGGGAATGCATCAAGGACAACTTTAATCCCGCTCATCAGTTCCTTGATGAACTCTTCTTCCCGATGACTTTCGATGAACCAGTTGGGAGTCTTGTTCAGACCGAGGATAAGGTGTTCAATTCTGAGCAGACCGACCCCATCTGCACCGGTTGCTGCAGCGCGGGCCGCGGCCTCGGGCATCGATACATTCACCTTGACTGATGTTGCCGTGATGATCTTGGTTGATGCCATTACTACCGCAGCAGTGCCTTCATCTTTTGGTTGAGGCTTCTCAATTATCCCATCGTATACAAGGCCCTTCTCACCATCGACGGTCACAATCTGGCCCTCACTCAGAACCTGTGTGGCGGTCTTAGTGCCCACAACTGCGGGTGTTCCCAGTTCACGGGAGACTATTGCAGCATGGCAGGTCAACCCACCTTCATCAGTGATGATGGCCGCTACCTTTCTCATGGCTGGAACCATATCCGGATTTGTCATCCGGGTAACCATAATATCGCCCTCGTGAACCTTTCCGATATCTTTCACATCATAAACGATGGCTATCTTTCCGCTTGCGATTCCAGGTGATGCACCCTGCCCTTGGAGTATTACCGTCCCTGATCCTTCATGCGCTGCCTGCTGCCCGCTCAATTTGTTGACACCTTTTATTGTGGTTATCGGGCGTGATTGCAAGACATAAATCTGGTCACCTACAACTCCCCATTCCATATCCTGGGGTACACTGTAGTGCTCTTCAGAAACAATCCCGTAGATAGATAATCGCCGAACCTCATCATCTGAAAGGACCTGCATCTCCTGACGTAAAGGATCGATATCGAGGGTTTTTGTTCCGTATTCTCCATCAGGGACGATCTCTGTCAGTTTTGTTGCGATGTATTTGTCAACAATCCGTTCAGATCTGCGATCAAAGACGTATTTGTCTGGAGAAACGGATCCTGATACTACTGATTCTCCAAGCCCCCAGGAACCCTCAACGATGACGAGGTGCTCACCTGTGACCGGGTGGGAGGTGAATAACACTCCTGCCTTTTCAGAGGGTATCAGACGTTGCACTACCACGGCAATGTTTACCGTGTGGTGATCAAATCCCTGCTTTGCCCGGTAGTATATTGCCCGTGCTCCAAAGAGCGACGCCCAGCATACCTGGACTGCTTTGAGCAGGTTCTCGATCCCCTTGATATTCAGAATCGTCTCTTGCTGGCCGGCAAAACTCGCATCCGGGAGGTCTTCTGCAGTTGCGCTAGAGCGGGCAGCAACAATGTCCCCCCCTCTTGAGAGTTTCTGGTATGCGAGACCTATCTGTTCTTGGAGATCAACTGGCATCAGAGAACTGTGTACGAGTTCCTTTGCGGTATCTGCAGCTGATTCAAGGGCTTCATTGTCATCAACGTCAAGATTCTCAAAGAGCTTATAAAGTCTGTCTTCAAGGTCACTTTTGACAAGAAACCGGCGAAAAGCCTCACTTGTTACAACAAAAGCCGGAGGAACTGGCAGACCTATCGATGCCATCTCACCGAGTGATGCTCCTTTTCCCCCGACTGATGGGATATCTTCCTTACGAATCTCTTCTAGCCATAGAATATCAGGAATTCCCGTCATATACACACCATGGGTACTGTGATAATATATTCTCCCGACGAGTGGTATAAGTTATTCCCATATGTGATCTGGTGCAAATCAGGAAAGATATCGGGGAAAAACGGGATTAATGCATAACTATATATGCAAATCATGATAATCTTATGAAGCAATATCCCGCCTTAACTCAGACTGGTAGAGTGCGCGGCTGTAGTATGGATTGCCGCTTTGAGGTAACTGCGCAGCTACCGCGATGTCCCCGGTTCAAATCCGGGAGGCGGGATCCCTTGTAATGCCCAGATAGTGTAGTGGCCTATCATGTCGCCCTGTCACGGCGACGACTCGGATTCGAATTCCGATCTGGGCGTATCATTTTTTATGCAACCAGCATCTTATTAACTCGCTTCGGAAAAACTATACTCAGTATTATTCCGGGGTTCACACATATGATAAAATACGGGGCACTCTTCTTCATTCTCATTCTGGTATCATCGGCAGGATTGGTATCTGCAGACCGATTGCCAAATGCTACTCACACTAATAATTTTCAGGCACCATCAACTACGAATTTGCAACTAGTAGGTATGATGGACTCTCAGACCGAGGTGGAGATATATACCGCAAATATTCCCAATAATACGTCTGGGTTTCTCACGGGGAGAGGAGCAGCAACATCATCTCTGGTCTATAAGAATAACATGATGACCAATGGTGGGTATCTTGCACTTGCGAAAGATCAGACGTTTGATGAAGGGTCACAAACGAGTGGTTCCAATAACGTAGATTCAGCTATTGTTGCTACATACGCGAGTGATTCAGACAAATCATCTGCGATGTCAACTTCTGAAAAGATGATGCTCACTACGTCAGGTAATTATTCACGGATGAATGAGTCAATTCATAATGTTCTGGTCTCCTCAATGATTGACAAATATATCGGTGGATTTAACAGTTACTACGAGGCAGGATCCGAAGTGAATATGAAGTCCGGCCAGCTGGCAACCATTGCACAGGCGCGATCGGTAGGTCGCGATGACACGGTGCCTGCAGGTATGAGATATACGCTGGGGATTCATCCTGACACCTCAACCGGACTCCCGTATGCAGAGGGAAGTGCATCCACAAACTTTGTCATCACTAATGAGGAAGGATATGAAAACACGACGAATCTCTCATCGACAAAGACCTTTACTGATTCAACAACTGTTGACGGGATGATCTTCCACTTTGGAAAAGATTTCACCGTTAAATCCGGGGTTGAGATAGGGGAATAATCATTAACCCCTTATTTCCTTGAGATCTTGAAGAAACTATTTGGCCAGTGCAGATAAATAATCATGAATCGGAGATAGAATGCGATACGATAATTATTTGCTCTGGCTGGCGCTATCTTCGCTCATCTGTATCTTCACATCTGGAGCTATAGCAGATACCACAATACCTGCATATGACGATTCAGTGAGTGTTTCCTCATCAGTCTCAAATATGCAGAACCTTGCGCTTGAATCATCTCTCCACTCCGCCCTGGTCGGTGCTGATGGTTTAGTTCCTGCAGAAGTACATTATTCTTTCAGTGTGAGTGCTGCAAATAAATCAGAATCTGCTGGAGCGATAGGGATTGTGAAGACCAATTTTGTTGGTTCTTCTCTAGAAGGACGTGACACAGAATTGAATGCGTCATCGAAACATGAATGGAAAGATAGCACAGAAGTCACTGGCACGATTGTGAACTTTCTGAAAAATTTTGATTATGGATCCGGGATACGGGTATAGATGGTGAAAATTCAGATCAATTCTCAATGGGTGTATTTTCTGGTGCTTCTCGTATTTCTTTGCAGTTATCCGGTATCGGCGTATGCGCTTAAACCTGTTGAGATAGGAGCCCCTGCAGGATGGATCTGCCATCCCAACTGGGCATATTTTACTGCAGATAATATGGCTGCTGATTTCACTTCTGATCGGACAATGGGTGACTCTCCGTTTACGGTCAGATTCTATGACATCTCATATGGATACCCTGATGTCTGGCTCTGGGATTTTGGTGATGGGAATACCTCTGAAGCTCAGAATCCGATTCATACGTATCTTGGACCAGGAATGTATGATGTGTCTCTGAAGATAAGCAAAGGAGTCCAGTATGAGACTACTTACTTAACGGATACTCCTAAACCTCAGGTTAATAATACTACTGAAAATAACGGAAGTGTGGGTCTGTTAAGTGACTATTACAACACCGGGATGGGTCAGCTGACTGATATGAGTTATTCAAGCACAGCTCGTGAGTATGATTACATCACCGTAGCATATCCGGGTTCTGGAACTGATCAGCCGATCCCTGTTGATTTCTATCCTGAACCAGAAAATATGGTTACCATGCCTTCCGGGTTATCGGGAGTGAAGGGGAATGCTCAGCTGAGTGCATCTACTATCACCATAACCCCGGATACCCAGAAAGGATATACTGACAATCTGCATATCGACGGGGCATACCGTCTGTCTAAGTCTACTCCGTATAATACTGCATTCTAATCTTTTCTCATTTTGAACAGGTGATAATATCTCTTTCACAATTATGGACGTAACCAAAAGATACCCAATTCTGCTCTCACTGGTGTCAGTATTCATACTCATCTCATGCTCTCTGATTACCGGATGTATCTCTGAAAAACCGGTAAACATAACTGCGGTCCAGAGTTGTCTGACTGCATCTGTCTCAAGTGAGGAAGTTGCTGGAAACAGTTATCAGGCTCTTACTTTCCTTGATGGAGCCTTAGCTCTGAATAGTTCAGATCCTGCGCTCTGGGCTCAATCAGGCAATCTTTTGATGAATGTCGGGCGACCTGATGAGGCACTAGCTGCATATGACCGGGCTCTCTCTCTTGAGCCTGGAAACGCCAGCATTCGCACC
>JAZDKH010000118.1:0-3517 GCA_043803325.1 Methanobacteriota archaeon
TGTCACTTTTCGCATGGTTCTCCCCCGATTATTCGGAGCAGACCCTTCTTCTCGAAGAATTTACCGATACCTACGAACCCGGTTCTGAGCTCGTACGCTTCGATTAATTCGCGTTCGATGGTCTTGACTACATCCATAACGCTCACCACGTAACGCCTGATCCAGGATACCCTTAATAACCTAAATCGGCATATTGCGTTACTTATTGCACCAATTAAGGTTATGCAAAACTGTGAAAAATAGAATTAAGATTTATTCTTTCTTTAAATTTGTATCAGACGGCTTTTGGAGGCTATCAAGGTACTCTTTGATCTCATCTTTATGGTGAAAGAAAAACTCCTGAACCTCCTGATCGGTCTCGATGATATCGCTGATCAGGGCAGTACCACAGATATGGCAGTGGCGAGATATGGAACTGTTCGGTTCTCGGCATCGGGGGCATACCCGTGGTTCGAGTTGCTCACGAGTGACTTGAGCGGCTACCGGTTCAATGCCATACATTTTAAACATTTCTTTATCGATATCACCACCGGTTAAATGAGCATACGTTGCAAATTCTTTGGTCTGGAGAGAACCCCACATCATGAGTTTAATGACTGATTCATTTACTCCGTACTGAGCAAGGTGGGTAATACGGGAATGCCTGAAGATATGAGGAGTAAATTTCCGGTTTATTCCACTTCGTTCTGCGATCCGGTGTAGTTGTTTTGATATCGCCGGGTAGGTATATGGCTTGTTTAATCGATTCAGGAAAACAAAGTATTCCCCAGAAGGATCGCCTGGATACTCACTCTTTAACTTTATCAGGTGCTCTTTTGCCATGACCAATCTGATGTATCGGGTCTTCCCGGTTTTGAATGTCGTCGATATTGCCACTCCGGTGCCATCAAATTTTAAATCTCTCCATCGCATCTGGCCGATTTCACCAATTCTGAACCCTCCTTCATAGAGAACAGAGAGCAGTGCGCGATCTTTTATTGTGGTACATGCGTTAAGAAGTGCCCGAATTTCTTCAGGTGAGAGGAGATCATCAGCAGTCTTGGTATTCTCTCTCGTGGGTGATTTGATGGCCAGAATTTTCTTTTCAGGAATATTCGAAAGGCTCTCATCGATAAGCCAGCGATAAAAAGTCTTGAGTACTGAGACAAAATCGTATTTGGTCTGAGATGAGAACGGGGTTCCTTTTGCGTTCTTCCCCCGCTTCATGGCATCAACGCCGCGATAGATATCTGATATTGAGTTATCGAGGAATGGACCGATGAATCGTCGCCAGGCAACGAGGCCGAAGGTAATTTTGTGAGCTCTTCGGATTCCGATGTCTTTGGTTACTTTTCTTTCAGAAATAAACCGGCAGATGAGGTCAGAATCCTCTTCGGAGATTCTTCCTTCTTCTATCGCCTTGGATAGGGAACGGGTGTCGTAGTCCTGTTTGATACAATTAAAATAGATAGTGACGTCCGCATTGCTGCGCATGGATGGGGTTTCCATACACGTACTTTTCACGAGAAATGTAAAGGGTTTTTGGGTGAGAGTTGGACGTCATGTCCATACGCCCCGGCCGGGACTTGAACCCGGGTCAAAAGCTCCGCAGGCTTCTAGGATATCCACTACCCTACCGGGACCGAAGGTGCTTATACAAGTGGGCTGGGCCCACTTAAAAACCCTTCCTATTCATACCTCATTCTTCATCTTCATATGCATTTTCATCATGAGACCAATCTGCTCATTAGATGAATCGCGGATAGATGAGGATTGAATCACCACATGCCGAAATGAGTTATCTTTCATCTTTACGGCGATGTGCTGTTTAATTCCAAGGACTAAACTTTCCCTGATGACATCCTGATAGGTATCAGTGTACACGGTATTTTGGCGGGTATTATAGAACGTCAGATAGTTCCCAATTGGTTTGGTTATTACATCATCCCGGGAAAGATTCATCAGGTGTTCTGCATAGTAATTGATGAAGAGAATTCTCCCTTTGTTATCAAGGATAAAGTATGAATCAAGATCTGAGAGCGCAGAGCGTGCAACCCTGCGAATCTTATTGAATTGAAAATCCTTCGAGCGTTTTAAAATTCGGTCATTATGGAGGGCAATCTCGATATTTGTATAAAGATCTTTCGCAGTAAAAGGTTTGATGATAAAACTTGCCGGTTCTGCATGGGTTGCACGGTCAAGGGTCTTTTCATCATCATGAGCAGAGAGGAAGATTACGGGGATATTAAATATAGCCGTGATATATTTGGTAGCCGTGATTCCATCGATTTTTCCGGCTAAACCAATATCCATCAGGATGATATCAGGAAGATGTTCAGCGGCCTTACTGATTGCATCCTCTCCGGTACTGACCTTATCACAGACCAGGTACTCTCGTTGCTGAAGAAATCTCTCGATCAGACAAGCGATAATCTCATCATCCTCGACGATGAGGACCTCGGTGAGTGCTCCTTTTGGTTGATCAAACATGGTCTGTCCTTGTCTGTCCTGATATCGGATAATCGATTGATGCGGACTATTATAGGATTGTCTGGACAGGTTTAAGAAACATTCCTGTATGAAGATAGATCTAATGGCAAGACTGAATTCGTTATTTATCGGTAAAAATTGAGATATGGATGTGTTTCACCCAAGATACTCTCATTTATACTCACGACGGGTATAGGCATAATTGTCAGCATCTCCTCCATGAAGCACTATATAAAACCATTCATATACTGATTTAAGTGCACCGAATTGATCATATCGTCTCATCGAGAAACCGACCCACAAACGACGATCAAATCTTATTTTACCGAATTTTTTCATTCGATGAGCAATCTCGAGATCATCACCTGCATCAGATACCCGGTACATACCTGCCTGCATAAAGGCATCTCTTCTGAATGCGCTGTTGCAACCCAGAGTAAAATGGATAGTTCCTGTCAGATACCCAATCCAGGCGAATAAATTTGCGAGGAAGAGATAGCAATGGTTTTTTAGAGAGCGTTCAATAGGTCGTACCGGGCCATACAGCATAACCACACGTGGATTAGCGAATCCGCTCTCAATCCTTTCGAGCCAGTCAGGAGGAAGGTAGGTATCTGCATCGGTCGTGACCAGAATATCACCTTTCGTAACCATTGCTCCGTCATTACGGGCGCCCCCAACCTTCGGAGTGGTCTGAATAAAGACAGTATCTGCATACTTCTCCGCAATTTCTCGTGTATTATCTTTTGATCCGCCATCCACTACGATGATCTCATATTGATCTCTGGGGATTGTCTGGTGAGTCAGGGATGCAAGGCATCCGTCAATTCGTTCCTCCTCATTAAACGAAGGAACTACCACTGAAATCATGATTCAAGTAACTCCCTATATAGCCTGATATGTGCAGAACTGGTATCCGTAATATCATAACGGGCTGATGCTTCCCGTGATTGTGCGGCACAAGCTTTTAGGGCTCTCTCATCCCTGATCTCTCGGCTTGCATCATCTATGGTCGAGAAGTACTACACGGTATCCTCATATATCTCAT
>JAZDKH010000119.1:0-4085 GCA_043803325.1 Methanobacteriota archaeon
TGGTGTTCGTATGCCGGAGCAGATCTCGCTGGTGGTGCCCGTATCCAGTACCCGCCAGACGTCCGTGCGGTCCGTGTCATGTGCACCGGCCGTGTAGACATGCTCTTCATCCTGAAAGCATTTGCAGATGGTGCAGATGGAGTTCTCGTCTCCGGATGCCACTTTGGTGACTGCCACTATCTTGAAGGAAACTACAAGGCAGCAAAGAGGATGTTCATGGTCAAGTCATTGATGAAGAACATTGGCCTTGATGACAAGAGATTCCGAATGACCTTTGTTTCAGCATCCGAAGGTGCAAAGTGGGCACAGGTTATGGAAGATGTTATCTCCAAGGTCCGGGAACTCGGACCAAGCCCAATCAAAGAGTTCCAGAAGTAATTAAAAACAATTTTATTTTTTGGTATACAGGTCTTAAAAAAATCAGGTAGACCAGAAGTACCGGCAATATCCCCACAATAGCACCAGATTGCTGATCGTTTATGCTTACTACTGGAGGGTAGGGTTCAGATCGCTACCCTTCTGAAACATCGGGATAGGAGAGATTGTTTAATACTCTCTCCTCACATCAATCCCATCTTTAGTCCATAAATTTCAATACATAATTGTCTTTATGGACGTCAAGCAATAATTTCTCCCTTAATACCATATGAGGCAGACCTGAAATCTGTATCATTACGATCAGAGAAGAATGTCAGATGATATTACTATCGTATTTCTGGCTTTCAGTTCACAGTAATGGTGACATATACGGGGAAGAAAAAAAAGAATTATTCTTTTTGAGAAGCCATCTCAATGTCTTCTGCTTTGAGTGTCTTTCTACCAGCATGGGTAGCAAGTTTGTTGGCTTCTTTCGTCAACTGGCCTATGTATTCCTCGGTTTTCTTAACTAACAACTCAACCGCATCGCTTCCAACTCGCTCAGCTCCATTAGCCTTAGCGATCCTGATTACTGCTGCATTTGGTAAGTCTGCCATAATTTTGCCTAAAATAAATTATCCTTTGAGGAGGGATAAAATTATCGGTAAATCTGACTGAATGAACCCTATCTATGTGGTCAAAGGTTGCGTTTGTGTCTGAAATCAGATCAAATGAGCCCAGAGCAACAGATTTCTAACACTACCTGGGTCCTTGGATCACGCTCATATTATTTCGTCAGATATAAGTAATCGAGCGAATCTTTCATGTATGGAATCCGGATGTTCAGGTGAGTGGTGGAGATACATAGATGATCTTGTTATTCCCTCATATCACAATATGAATCTAATGGGTTATAGGGGTTTCAATGGAAAAATGGATTATTATAATGGTTTTGTGTACTACGCTTTGTATCGGAGCAGTATCCGCGGAAAACCAGATAGTGATTGGTGCAATCATTGGAGAGGACGGTGATAGTGCCTCCTATGCTCAGGGGATCGAAGCAGCGATTGATCTGGCTGTCTCTGATCTTAATGACAGTTATGCAAAGGCAGGGCTGGACACTTCGGTTGTTGTGAAAAAAGCCTTCGTTGATGGAACAAAGGAGAGTGCGGCTCATGCTGCAGAAGATCTGATTACTCAGGGGGTGCAGATCTTTGTCGAACCCTCCTCGTCCGAAGAAGTATCTGGAATCCTGCCGATCCTCTCTCGTGAAGGAATTCTTACCATCAATCCTACATCATCATTAGCCCTTTCAAAACCTGGAGATCCGGTCGTAAGATTGTGTCCTGATGATCTCCAGCTTCTCAAAGCGGTTGGAAAATTCAATTATATGAGTGCAGGTAAGACGCCTATGAAAGCCGTTATATTGAGTAGAGAAGATCTCTATGGAAAGGTCCTTACTGAGCAAGTGAAGTTATGTTCGAATGTTACCGATTCAATTTCTTATCCTCAGAATACCCGGGACTTTACCAGTACACTAAATAAACTTGATGCAGTTGTAGCGCCTCTCATCGAAGAACTAGGAGAGAAGAATGTAGTCATCTTTGCGATCTCCTTTGATGAGATCTCTGATCTGATGGCACAGGCATCAGCATATCCGAATCTTCGAAAAGCATATTGGCAAGGGATGGACTCAGTAGCCCTGAACTCAGCAGTTTTGAAGAATGAGACTGCTGCAGAGTTTGCCAATGCAACCGATCTTACGGCGCTTTCATTTAACATAGCACAACCTACGAATTCAGATTATTGGCGTGTATATGATGCTGTCAAAACTGCTACAGATGGATATCAGCCAAGTATCTATGAGATTCTTCCTTATGATGAGACCCTTATGGCAGCCTGGATTATGCAGAATAATCCATCCACCCTCAAGGAGAAACTCTACATTGCAGGCAGTTATGGAAAATATTCATATGGTGCAACAGGATGGCTCAAATTGAATGAGAATGGTGATAGGGAATACGGAGATTATTACTTTTACCAGGTGAAAAAAGGGGATGATGGGAAGTATACCTGGGTACCGGTGTATGTGTACATGAATGGGAGTAATACGATTATACCGCTCAGCGGAGTGAATAATACCTATATGCAACATTTCCAATAGTCCAAATAAATCCAATTTCTCGTTATCAATGCTCATTCTTTTTTTCATCAGTCAGAGGGTAGGATTATCTGTTTTCCGGTCTCCTCCTCTATCCTCTTCAGTGCTTTTATAATCGCCCACCGTCCACGGCCAAGATCTTCCATCAGTCGCTCGATTATCTCACCCTTTTTCATACCCCTGACACGAAGATCGTGATACCGCAAAAGGAGATCCTCTTTTGCTTCGGGTGTCCATCGTTCTCCCTGTCGTGCAGGTGTTGAACAGATTGGCTGACGGAGATTTGGGAGGAGAAATCCAGGATCCAGAGAAGTTAAATCTGGTGCACGTATTGAATAGATAGATGGTGATATCTCAAATCCGATCGCCCGGCGGTTCAGACCAATAGCAGCTCGTGCGGTTGATCCTCCGCCTAAGAAGAGATCACAGACCGTATCCCCTTCTGAGCTTGAGTACAGGATCATCTTTGAGAGAAGATCTATCGGGAGTTCGTTCTTGTTCTTCACCTGACCGGGTTTATACTCCCGGTTGACGACCCAGACATCTTCTCTGTCCTGGTAATTTAGCGAACCTTCTGCGCCATCCTTTTCCCCTGCTCCGAATCTGCTCTCCAGGTTGAATGTCCTTCTCCCCCCCGGATTTGCATAATAGAGGATATGATAATGTGATGAGACAAATTTTCTGCTCGTCCAGACACCAAAATTATATTTCCATATGATATGATTGATCTCAACAAGCGGGGTCCTCCGAAGTGCGTCCAGGATATGATAGAGGTTTGAGTACCCTGATACGATATAAATTGAGCCGCCAGGCCGCAAAATCCGTGCTGCCTCTGCTACCCATTGAAATGAGAACTCTCCATACTCTTCCTCCGGGATCTCTACATATCCATCGACAACGTGTGTTTCATCCCGGTTATAGTGCTTATGAAGGGTATCACCTTTGATACCATATGGAGGATCGGTGATGATCAGGTCTATAGAATTATCTGAAAGGTGATTCCGTGCTCCGGTTATGCATGACTCATTATACAGGGTGCAGAATGGGGGAGGTGATGAGAAATTATTGGTCATATTATGAAATGTAGTGAATTGTTCACCGATAACTATTCTCTCTTACCCAATAATACGAGACCCAATCCCAGTCCGACTGCCATTCCTGCTCCTGCAAAGGTAAACCCTGGTGTAGATGCCTTTGCGGGAGTTGATCCAGAACTTAAGTCTTTTGTCAGGGATCCAAATTTACTGCACGTTGCGGTCACGCTTATCTGACTTCCATCAGGGATGATCAGAGGATATGTGTAGGTAAACGTGTCTCCTTCCTGAGAAGTATACGTATTTTCTGATATTATTTTTCCATTTTCAGCAATTGATACGGTTTTGATGTAATGATCCACAGCCCCACCAACCGGATGAGTGATCGTCACGATAAGGGACTTTGCCTGCTGGTCATAGGAGAGTTTCATATCTGAAGGCGGATTAGCAACGACTCCGGTTATCATCAGGCATATCAGGAGACAGATGAGCAGGATAATACTACGATTATTCATATAGGTCACTCGGTCTTT
>JAZDKH010000120.1:0-2994 GCA_043803325.1 Methanobacteriota archaeon
CCGGAAAAGAACTTCTTGAAAATATCGGAGAGAGCGCACTCAGGCTCCCCATCGGTAGTATTTCTGGTATTGCCAGCAGTATCCTGACAGAAAGTAAGGTCAGGGGAATTCCCTGTACCGGTCTTCTCGGAGAAACTATAAACGCGCCTGACCCCCGGGCTGCAGCTGCTACCATCGGGGTGATGAACACCATATACTCTCTGAATGTAGATACTGCCGGACTCTTAGAACAGGCAGAAGAGATTGAAGCGCAGATGCACCGCCTCTCAGAGGAAGTCCAGTCAGCTGAGGAGCAACCAGGCAAAACAGATCCTCTCCTTCCAATGTATGGGTGATCTGAGATGGAGTGTATTACATTATCCGGAATATCCCCTCAGGTTATTGAGGAACTTCGCAAAGGAGTCCCCCGTACCGTAGAGCTAACCAGTGCACATAACGTGATTGCCTTATCAACCGTATCTCCGGGATCACGGATATTCATGACATCCATAGACTGCGAAGATATTTCAGTTGGAGATTCAGGGATAGTTGTTGAGATTCTCTCAGTCTCGATTACTATGAAACACTTAGTAGAGATTTACCAAGGATACCACGTCATGGAACGGGAACGCATGGCTGCACGATGCAAAGTAAAATATATCTCAAATACCACAATCAAGGCGACGGTCAGCCCGTGTCGCCTGATAGAACCCAGACTGGTAGACGTGGTAAGACCGATCGCATTCCATGCCGGATAATCCTGTTTTTTAGGGAATGTTTAAAAGATATCAGGTCCAATAGATAGAAGCACAATGGACCTGTGGCTTAGCCTGGATATAGCGTCGGGCTTCTAACCCGAATGTCGAGGGTTCGAATCCCTCCAGGTCCGTAATCTTTTATTTAAAAAAATTAGTAAGTCCTGCTGATATGGATTACTTTATCGTAGAAATGGTACATTGTCCCATCCAAAAAGATAACATCAACACCTATCCGTTCCATACATCCGTTGGTTGCATTAAAACTGACTGTTGAACCCACACGATTATCAAGGAGTTTAGTCTCTTTGGAGCCATCAGGTGCATACCGGGTTACCTCAAGACTTTTCATTATGTTCTGCCCGAAGCCTCCTCTGTACTCTACATCAATAGTAGAAACATCTACATTCACCTGTATGGCAACTGATTTATTGGCTGGTATCTCCACAATTGGATCTGGTTTGAGTGAGGGTGAAGCAGCAATTTCTGTACATGGATCTGACGCGGGGGTATATCCTGCGCTACAGACACCATTCAGATATGGCATCGTCTCATTCAGGAATGGATACTGAACACCACTCAGATACGTTGCTATTCCAGTCACCTGGTCACCACATCCAGTTCCGGTAAACGTAACCGTTTCACCGGTTTCCCATCCTAGACTCTTCGTCTGCTCGGTTCCATCCGGAGCGATAACAGAGATCTGAATATCCTTGAGGAGATTTTGTCCAAATCCTCCTCTGAATGATACCATAATCTGGGTCCCTTCCTGATTCACCTGGACCCCGATGGAGAGGTTTGCCGGCGGCTGAATGGTCTCGACCGGTACAGGAAATACTCCCGTTCCTGCTGCGGTAACCGCCCCTGCAAGCATCACCAGGGAGACCAGAGACCCTATAATAAGAATTCTCATCCCGTTCATAATAGGATGTGATCAACCCTGAAAGTATTTGAGTATTATGATTTGAAGCAAAAAATACTGGTTCCAAGTCAGAAAAAAAGGTTACTCGAGGATGATATTCTGGATATTGTGCTCTCTCTGAGCAATCATCTTCGTCCGGTTCAGATTCCGACCAGATTTTCCAATAGCAATACCACGATCCTCATCTTTGATGACAACATGAGCGATCTGTTCACCATGGTAATCTGAATACTGAATCTCTGATACTTTGGCAGGATGGAAGCAGTTCTTCAGGAACTGTGTGGGATCGTCTGAATACTCCACCACCTCACACCGTCTGCCCAGAGTTTCTGTTGCTTTCCTGATGTTCGCACCCTGCTTGCCAATGGCAAGCCCCATCTCTCCGTTGTTCACGATAAAAATGAATCGGTCGTTCTCCTCATCAGTGATGACATCCCGGCTACCCGCACCGGTGATATGTTCAAACCGGGCAATCAGCGCGATCATCTCTTCGTTAAGAACTACTCCCATACCGCCCGTTTACCTCGAGAGGCTCATAATGTCAGACTCGCCAGCTTCTATAACTGCAAGAGCACTCACCATAAAGGGCTTCCCGCATGCACGACCGAGCTGAACGCTCGACCCTGGAAAGGTGTGTGCTTTTATCTGTTCATTCTCTGAGAGATACTCAACAAACGCTTTTGGGCAGTTTGCTGCAATAACCACGAGTTGTGCTTTCTTCTCGTCGATACTTTCTTTTGTCTCATTCTGACCGAGGATAACCTTCCCGGTCTTAATAGCCCGTCTGAGCGAGGTGTTGAAATCCATGAGAAATACCTTACTGATTATGCCTTACTACTAATTTAACATCCCCGGTCCCTAGCTGAATCGGCTGACCGACGATGACGTTCTCGGTAACTCCACAGAGGATATCTGCCTCGTGGGCTATCGCTGCATCAAGAAGATGGTTGACCGTCACTTCGAATGCTGCACGTGAGAGGACACTTTCCTTCTCCCCGGCTATACCATGACGACCGATCTGCTTAACTTCACCCTCCATGCACATCATGTCAGCAACGAGCATGATGTGCCTGACATCAACCATGATACCCTGTTCACCAAGGGTTGCCAAGGCCTCATGAATGATAGCATTTCTGGCAGCTTCGACTCCCAGAACCTGTGAGATCTCGTTGATGTTATTCGTCCTGGTTCGTGAGGTGTCAACACCCCTGACCGCAAATACATCTTTAAGATTTGAGCCTTCTGTATAGAGGATGTACTCTCCAGACTCTTTCCTGACCACGACTCGTTCGATGTCATCGATCCCCTGGACGATGACATTCCGGACGTGCTCTTTGA
>JAZDKH010000121.1:0-2464 GCA_043803325.1 Methanobacteriota archaeon
GGTGATTCCGGAAACGATACAGAATTGCTTGACAAAGGGATGACATTATTGGGTCTCGCCAAGTATGATGATGCTTTATTCGCTTTCGACAGAGCTATAGGGATAAACTCATCGGATTATGTAGCGTGGACCGGTAAAGGATATGTATTACTTCAACTTGGTAATTATGAAGGAGCGATAGCTGCCTTTGACAAGGCTACAAAAATTAATCCTGGAAACTCTGATGCACGGACTGGGAAAGTTAATGCTATTACTTCCCAATATATGGAAAATTCTGAAAAAACCAGGCAAGACCATATGAATGAAATTAACTCTACAAGAAATGATAATTCACCTACCATGGCTGGAGAATTTATTAAATACTACCTCCAAAGCGTAGGAAAAGATACTTCTGCGTAAATGTTCATACAAAATAATTTTTAATGGGAAGGCTTCCTTCTATAATAAATTGGCTGACATTCGGGAATAAATCAGAACTATCAAACAAAACCTATTAGCAAAGGACAGGTATCAGACTTCATCTGTCTTTCGGATAGATTGAAATTTCTCATTTTGATCCACATCCTAATACAAGATGACTTCTGTTTAGATAATTGAACGATTGTTTATAAGGGTTTCCCTGGCGTCCTCAATGGGGGATTATGATGACGATTTATATGGTCAATGACTGTGCCGAAAATGAAGATTATATCGAGATGGAACGTTGCTTAAGGGATAGAACCTGTTCGGATCGATTTGTTATGTCGAATCAGGATATTGGATACCTGAGCAAGGCAGCAATTCCTCCAAGTTTTTCTAATCTTTCCCCGGGTTCAAACCGGGTTGAGAGGATAACCACTCCGGCCCGCATCTGCTCTGCTGCTTCAATGATACTGGCAACAGACTGGGTTCGTAGGCCGGAATCTGCAACAAGCAGCGTCTCTACCGCACCAAATTTCACGGCTTCAGATACCTCCTGCTCTCCATAGGCAACCGGATCAGCCCTGCCGATTCGTGCCATGAGTTCGTCCAGGTACCTGACTTCTCTGGCAAGCTGGAGATCACCGGTAAGTTTCTCAAGCACTCCCTGGCCGATGACCTCCTGCACTGCTCCCCTGCCACTCCGTCTGGTCTCGGTCACTTGAATCGGTGCACTCCGATCAGGCTGAAGTGATCGATACCTCTTTGCAAAGTCTTCTTTTATGAATCCGGGACCGGCGATTACGAGTGGGCCCGTGACGGCTTTGAGCACCGTAATCACGGCATCATACATATCCTGCCTGGTGCTGCACTCATTTCCTTTTCCACTCCCTGCAGTAATGGAGAAGATCTGATGTGGCCCGTAACTGTGCATCCGGTAGAGTTCAGCATCTCCCTCCTCAATAGCCAGGATATGCACAGAACCTGCTGCAGTCCCTTGCACTGCCCGTTCAATCCGGTCCAGATCTGCTTGATGCCAGGTTCTGATGACTGATATTTCAAAACCCGGCTCAATATTCAGGGTATGATGAGAAGCCTCATCTACTCCCTGTTCAATTGTTCCAAAAACCCGAAGTCGGAGAGCATACTCATGAAACTCTACCTGTTCGACTCTGATACCCAGCCGTACCGGTCGTTTTTCCTGCTTTTCCGGACGTATCTTATCAGATATCCCCTCTACACTTCGGAGTGTGACTGCAAATACGAGACAACCGGGAAGAATCAGATGCTGCAGATGCCAGAGGTCATCTGAAGATTCGGGAAAGAGTTTTATCTCCCCAAATGAACGTTGAAGTTCTCCAATATCAGCCTTCATTCCTCTTCCCTGATATCTGAACCACCAGGGGGAACATATGCAGCGATGGCTTCGGTATTTAATGCAAATTTAAGTGCTTTCTGATCAGCAAGCGGGAGCCTTTCACGAAGTACCCTGACAACCTTCTTTGCTACATCATTCGGCTCAAAGGTACCGGGCCTTATCAGGAGAAAGAGATCGGCATGACCTTTCACTGCAGAGAGAGGACCTCCGATAATCCGGGTCTCTGGTTTCTTCTGAAGTCCGATAGCAACCTCAAGGGGGACATCCTTAAACCACTGCCGCTCACCTCTCACCACAAACGAACCACGGGAGAGGTATTCCCCTGATTCAGCCGTTTTCGATACCTGATCAGGCCGGGCTGCGTACACGTCTGCAGTGGCAAATCCTGCCCGCCAGGCACCGGAGAATGCAGCAGCAAACCGGGCTACCTCATCCCAGTGTTCAGTCTTCCCTTTCACCACGACAACACTTGCCCCATGAAAGTCAGCGTGAACAAAAGTATCTCCCCCTTCAAGATATTTTTTTACCAGATCCTCATTCTGTCCAGCATCCCGACCACCGATGACTAAGATTCCATCAGAAGTCTGGAACCACCTGAACCGGTGGTACCACTTGTTCTTCGGACGGCTATATCCGGAAGCTTTGCTAACCGGACGATGAATCTCCCGTTCCATTGCGGCTTTCGCA
>JAZDKH010000122.1:0-4602 GCA_043803325.1 Methanobacteriota archaeon
ATCTCCCGCAATACTGTTAAAAAGTATTTTCGTCAAATTATATTGTACAAAGGTTGAGGAAATTCTCATGATCTATTTTACTGAACATGATATTGATCGATTGATTGAAGACGATGTTCCAACAGGAGACATGACAACAACATTGTTGGAACTGTCTGGAAAGAAAGGTTCGATTTCGTTGATAGCCAGAAGCGAGATGATTGTTTGCTGTACCGAAGAAGCAGTACGGCTTTATAAAAAGGTAGGACTCGACGTTTGTTATACGGTACCTTCGGGAACAAGATTGCAGACCGGAGCCAAATTGCTTGAGGCCAAGGGCGATGCAAATGCCATTCATTTGATCTGGCGGACGGGGGGTGCTTTGATCGAATTCGCATCGGGCATTGCAGGGCGTACAAGAGAATTAGTCAATTCTGCTCATACGGAAAATCCGTTGACTTCCATAGCTGGGACACGTAAACACCCTCCATTTGTAAAAAAAATAGCGTTAAAGGCACTAATGGCAGGTGGTGGGGTTCCACACCGTACCGGACTTTCCGATACCGTGCTTATTTTCCGTGAACATCTTTTATTTACCGGTGGTTATGATGAATTGCCCGGAGTAGTGCGATCAATCAGGGAAAAACAAAAAGAACGAAAAATCGTCGTAGAAGCCCATACCCTTGAGGAAGCGCTGATAATAACTAACTCTGGAGCTGATGCTATTCAATTGGATAAAATAGCCTTAGACAGTTTTGCCGAATGTGCCGATCAGTGCCGTACCATCAACCCGGATATTTGCATGATAGCAGCAGGGGGCATTAGCGGCACCAATGCAGCAGCCTATGCCAAAGCCGGGGCTGATGTGCTGGTTACTTCATGGATGTATTTTGCTCCGCCAGCCGATATCAAAGTGGAAATCCTACCAATAACCATTTCCTGATCAAGTCAGAGATTTATGTTCAATAATATAAGATCACCACCGAAGTTCTACTCGTATGACATGATCGAGGAGGAAGTGAAGAAATTATCTCGTCATCAGGTTTGAAATTAGAATAGCCGGACAAGGGAGCGGGTATCCTCCCTCTCACACCAATTGATCAGGGGACGAATGGATTCTTCACATTTTTTGAATAGGGGGATACGCTTTTAACTCCAGCATTGTTTCACTTATCCTGAGAACACGATGTACCCATCCTTTTGGATCATTAATATCTCCCGGGTACCGGGGGATGAGGTGTATATGTAGGTGCATAACCGTCTGTCCGGCTACCACACCGTCATTTATCCCGATATTGTATCCTTCCGGTTGAAAAATCTCATCCAGATACTTCTTTCCTAATCTGATAAGGTTCCATATCGCAGCATGTTCGGCTTCGGTCACGGTAAAGAAGGATGAAAGATGACGGAAGGGAATAATCAGGAGATGACCTGGAGTGACTGGATAATCGTCAAAGCGACAATAGGCATAATCATTCTGAAGAATTACAACATTTGCATCAGGGGAACAGAAAATACAGGGAGGGATCATGTGAAGATACTTTTTGGGTGAGATATTCGATAACCTTTCAGCTTTGGTCCGGCCCCCGATGTGTCTCCGAGGGGGGAAAACCCTGGGAAGACTGGCTGCATAAATGGTACACGCATAGATGGGAATTTTACTCCCCACTCCAATGATTAATAGATTGATTGTCGCTTGTATATCATCAATATGGACTCATATATGTTTTAATTATTTATAATCGAATGGAATCTGATACATAAACATCATTAAATAGAAATCAGGCGAATTAGGGATGCCTAATTAGGGTGGCCTAATAATTATGATATCCATGAATACAATCGTAACAAATCTTCAGGAAGGCGTTATAGCAAAAATAATCGGATTAGAGGGGGGTCTTGGATTTCAAAATCAGTTGCGGTCAATGGGAATCATAGAAGGAAAAACCATCAGCATTGTTACCCTCCATCCATTTAGAGGGCCAGTGGTGGTTCGGTTAGAGGGGAAAATGATCACTCTTGGCAGAGGACTCGCGACACGGATTATGGTGGAGTTGGCTGAGTGAAAAAAATTGTCCTGATGGGGAATCCGAATGTTGGAAAAAGTGTGGTTTTTTCCCGCCTCACCGGAGCTCATGTAATAACCTCAAATTATCCCGGAACAACGGTAGATTTTTCTCAAGGGATGGCCTGTCTTCAAAAAGATCGGGTATACATCATTGATGCACCGGGCACCTATTCTCTCAATCCATCAAATCTGGCAGAAGAGGTAGCGGTACAGGTTCTTCAGAAAGCGGATATTGTGGTAAATGTTATTGATGCGACTAACCTGGAGAGAAACCTCATTCTTACACTTGAGCTTCTATCTCAGAAAGTTCCTCTCCTCATCGCATTAAATCTGTGGGACGAAGCTCATCATACTGGTATCGATATTGATGTATCACGCCTGGAAGAACTCTTAGGCGTCCCGGTCATTCCCACTGTGGCGGTGACAGGCGAAGGGATTGCAGTTCTTGCAGAATACTGCTCAAAGCCTATATCTCTGCCTCCTCATCGAATATATGGTGAAGAGGAAAAATGGGTGATGATTGGGCAGATTACCCAGGAAGTGCAGCATATCACCCATCGTCACCATTCAATTAAAGATTTGATATCTGATGCTACAATAAAGCCGATAACCGGTATCCCCCTTGCATGTGGTATCATCCTTGGTTCATTATGGGCGGTGATTTTAGCCGGTGAGACCTGTATCACCTATATTACAGATCCACTCTTTGAACTCTACCTCCCGTTCATCACATCTCTTTCTGATTTGATTGGTCCGGGGTTTCTCCAGCAGATACTTATTGGGGAGCTGATCAACGGACAGATTGATTTCGAACAGTCAATGGGTATTTTAACAACCGGTCTCTATGTTCCGTTTGGAATCGTTCTTCCCTATGTTATTGCATTCTATATTTTAGCAGCGGTGCTTGAAGATTCGGGGTATCTCCCCCGGCTTGCAACCCTGACTGATACCTTTTTTCACCGGGTTGGCATGCATGGGTATGGAATCGTTCCGGTGTTCCTGGGACTTGGGTGTAATGTCCCTGGTATCCTTGCAACCCGGGTGCTTGAAACACGAAAACAGCGATTTATCGCTGGAGCACTGGTTGCAATTTCAGTGCCCTGTATGGCGAAGACAGCGATGATCTTTGGTACCCTTGGGCAATTTGGCATACAGTATATTGTCATGGTATTCGGGGTACTTGTCTTAGTGTATGTGACTATTGGGATCTTGTTAAATAGAATGCTGAAAGGGGAATGCCCTGAGATATTTCTTGAAATTCCTCCATACCGGCGGCCACGTCTGGATATGGTTCTAAAAAAAACATGGATGCGTCTTATTGCATTTATTGCAGAGGCGGTGCCATACCTTTTTCTCGGGGTCCTTCTCATCAACATCCTGTATGCAACCGGGTTTCTTGCGTGGCTTGGAATAGCCCTATCTCCGCTCATTGTTGGCTGGCTTGGACTTCCTCAGGAAGCATCAGCTGCACTTCTTACCGGGTTTTTGCGAAAAGATCTGGCAATAGGGATGCTTCTTCCCCTCAAAATGACTCCTGAACAACTGGTCGTTGCAGTTACTACTCTGACCATGTATTTTCCTTGTGCAGGAGCGTTTGCGGTGCTCTATAAGGAACTTGGCCTTGTAGATCTGGGTAAGGCAGTGCTCGTGATGGTATGTACCGCTTTTCTGGTCGGGGGACTTATCCGGTTCATTCTCATTGGAATTTGAGGTGTAGAGTATGAAAAACAAAACGATTGAAGAATATGTGGAGATTATTCACCAGATTGAAGAGAAAGAAGGTCAGGCATGCACGAATAGTCTTGCAGCGGCAATGGGCGTAAAACCCCCGTCTGTTACTGAAGTATTACAGAAACTTCAGAATGAGGGATATATCCATTACATTCCGTATGCTGGGGCTACGCTCACGGTGAGGGGAAGAGAACTCGCAGAAAAACTGAGGAAAAAACACCGCGCGATTGCAGATTTTCTCACCGTTATCGGTATTTCTCCAGTCATTGCAGAGATTGATGCATGTCAGGTAGAACATCATGTAAACGAGGAGACTGTCAGGAGGCTTGAACTCCTCCTCTATTCAATACAGGAAAATCCGGAAATTTCATCATGGTTTGAAAGGTTTTCCAGATCCTAATGCTAGGTATCAGATATTATTTCCTGATACTCTGCAATCATGCCGGGTGGAATGAGTTCAAGGATCGTGTCGATGCAAAAATAGATTGGTCGTTTCAGAATATTGGTGCTATGTTTGGCACCCGAAAAAAAATCTGCATGAAAGGAGCAATCATAAAAAGACGGCTCCTGTATTAGGCCACATCGGGCATTGTAATACTCTCCTTATATCACACTATACTTACCAATGGGATTTTCTAGTGATGTATCTTCAACGGATTCATTGGTCGCCTTCTGGGTAATCTCCTTGACAGTAACATTGAGATTATATGTTGCTTCCTCATCGGTCGTTTTGTCTGCAACATGCATCATCACCGCATAGAAGTTCAGGTTCCCGGTTTCGACAGCATTTACCATCCACTTATGAACGCCACCGACGTCTTCCA
>JAZDKH010000123.1:0-2442 GCA_043803325.1 Methanobacteriota archaeon
CCTTTCCGAACCCGGAAGTTAAGACACCTCACGTGGATACCTGTACTGAGGTACGCGAGTCCTCGGGAACGTATCTTCGTTGCTATTGTTCTTCGAGTAGAAGAGTCTTTTTTAGTGTACATTAATTCTAATATAGCCATAGCATACCTATCTCTTATACCATAAGTCATCAAAGAATTCTGGATGCGTACAGTTCTTCTTATCTCAATTTGCATTATTGTTCTCTCCCTTATGGTTGGTATCTTTCTCTCACCGTCCTTACCTGCAGATCTCCCGTCTCACTGGAACCTGAATGGTGATGTGGATGGATACATGCCCAAGGATCTTGCTCTGTTCTTTCTCCCGATTCTGGCTTTGGTCATCATGAGTCTGATGGTAATCCTTCCCAGATATGATCCTGATCATGATCGGTATTCCGAGTTTCAATCGGCATATGATGGATTAATTCTCCTGATTGTTCTCTTCCTCACAATCCTCTATCTGGTCACCATTCTCTGGGCTTTAGGAACACACATTCCTATGAACAGCTTGATGTCAGTCATGTTTGGTCTGTTATTCATAGGAATCGGGATTTTTTTCAGATCAGTAAAAAAGACCTGGTTTGTAGGAATACGGACTCCCTGGACTCTCCTCAGTGAGCAGGTATGGCAGAAAACTCATCAGATAGGATCCTGGGTATTTATTTCTGCGGGATTTCTCTGTCTGGGTGGAGTCCTCTATCCAACCTATGCATACCTGTTTGTGTTAGTACCGATTTTAGGAGGAGTTGTCGGGCTGTTTATATACTCATACATACTCTATTCCAAAGAAAATACAATTGACTCAGGGAGTCCAAAAAACAAAAAAGAAGAAGAGAAGTGATTGGTTAACCGGGGATAGCATACCTCCGTTCAGGGGCATTTTCCCCAAAGGTCGTGATGGTGACCTGAAGCAGGTTGTATCCATCCACAGAGGCAAACGGTCGCTACAACGATAAGGATCAACAGAGTTGAAATTGCCTTTCTATTATCCATCAGGAAAATTGTTTGGTTGGTACTGATATAGAAATTGTGATCTGATCTTTTAGGAACGAGTATGAGGAGATAATTCTATCCCGGGCATTCCCTTTTATTCTCCCTGAGTGTGGCAATCTGGTAGATTGAGCGATGGTAAGACTCGATTCCGAATACATATCTATCATCTCTGACATAGGAGCTGAAGATGAAGAGACTGATATTATCCCTGGTATGTTTCGGGATGGTCATCTTAGTACTCACCGCAGGATGTACCTCCCCTAATCAATCAGCGGCACCAGTGAAAACACTGACACAGGTTCCAACAACTGCACCCGTTAAGGCAGCGGTTTACAAGGTTGGTATCGATGTTCCATACCCCCCCTTCACCATGATGGATGAGAAAGGGGAACCCACCGGGTTTGATGTCGAGTCAATCAGATGGATCGCAAAAGATCAGGGTTTTGAGCCACAGTTTGAAGTCGTTGCATGGGATGGGATCATTTCTGCCCTGAATGCAGGCAAGATTGATATGGTCTACTCGGGAATGACTATTACTGATGAGCGCAAAGAACAGGTCAACTTCAGTACACCATATTGGAATGTCAACCAAATGGTGGTTGCCAAAGAAGGTTCTCAGATAACCCTTGATCAGGTAAAGTCAGGAAAAGTGAAAGTTGGGGTCCAGCGGGGATGTACAGCAGCAATTTGGGTTGAAGAGAATCTTATTGATAAAAATCTCATGTCAGCAGATGATCTCAACCAATATGACAATACGAAACTTGCCGTTGAAGATCTTGTAGCAGGACGAATTGATACAGTCATCTATGACAGCTCATTTATGAATGACATCATCGCAGGTAAGCGAGTGCAAAAAATCGGGATGATAGAGACAAACGAGCAGTTAGGGATTGCTACCCGAAAGGATGATGCAGCGCTGCTTGAGAAACTGGATTCCGGTCTTGAACATCTGATGGCCTCTCCTGACTGGAAGGCTCTGATTCAGAAGTACAAGATGGAATAATCAGTGTCTCCTTAGAACCTGAGGGTTCGAACTTTTTTTCTCTGACGATCGAACTGACTTTCTGGATAGATGCCTAACAGGTATACCATATCAGGCAGAACTATGGGAGAAGGTGCAGTCGTAATTCCTAATATTAATCCTCAAAACTGGCAGATTCCTGAGCAGGTAGCTATGGCTCTTGGGGTGCCAGTCAGACAGGTGTCAGTCTGTATTGACTTGCTGGACAGTGGCGCTACTATCCCGTTCATAGCCAGGTATCGCAAAGAAGCGACCGGATCTCTCGATGATGCTGTTATCTTCTCACTTGCCGGCCATCTTGATCGGGTACGCAAACTTGAGGAACGAAGGAGTGTCATCCTTACAAAGATATCCGAGTCTGGTAATCTCTCTTCTGATCTTGCGGAAAAGATCCAGACCGCAGGAACC
>JAZDKH010000124.1:0-4717 GCA_043803325.1 Methanobacteriota archaeon
CTACCCTCATAGGTTCGAAATTCCAGAAAAATTAAAAACGGGTTAACTTGATCGAACAGGCAATCCTTCCTGCTCGGCTATCTCAACAAACATATCTGCAACATATGATGCCTGCTCATCAGTGAGCCCATATGGATTGAATTTCCATACCTTTGTCGAGCCAGCGATGATCCCGGTAATACCCCGCTCGCGGAGTGCGCTCAGGAGGAAAAACCCTTTCTTTTTATGAGTCTTTGCTACTGTGTCAAATGATTCAATAGTATTCATCCTGGTAAGAGGATGCCGGCGTGGATATTCACTCATAACCTGAGTTCCCTCAATGGAACAGAGAGCATCCACAATCGTATTGCATCTGGCCAGATGCTGATCATACTGCTTCACCCGCTCACAAACATGGGGAAATGAGGCCATCATCCCCATAGAGGTGACTCCCATCAGTGTGCACCCCATCATCTCAACCTCTTTCACCCCGAAGGTTCTCCCCGTGAGATCCCCTTTCACTCCCGTCGTCCTAAAGAGGCTACCCGCCCACTCACTCGTGGTTGCAAGCACGCCTGAAGGCGCCGGTGCGGCCATACTCTTATGTCCCGAACCGACAAGGAAATCAACTCCGAGATCTCCCCCACTCACCGGCATAATCCCAATGGTATATGCACCATTACAAAGGACCGGAACATCATACTGATGCGCAACCTTTGCAATCTCTTTTACCGGATGGACATTTCCATACTGATAATCCACCTCTTCAACGAAGAGTAGTGACGGGGGTTGTCCGGATGCCTTCGATACCTCTTCGATTCGTGATGCTACAGCGTCTGACGTGATGATATGGTGTTCATCTGCCAGAACTTCATAGGGAACCCCTCGAGCCTGTTCGACAGAAAGGAATTCGGTATAGTGTGAGTATGCAGTGAGCAGAACAGGAGCTCCCTTTGGCACCATCGTATCTGCAACCGCCTGAAATCCCCGCCTGGCTCCAGGAACAAGCCTGGCAACATCCATATGAAGAAAACTGGCCAGATCATCATGAAACCTGGCCAGAGGTGGTTTTTTAATGCAATCAAGTCTGAAAGGTTTCTCGCAATTGTCACAGACTGAATACCCGTCACCGTACGCGAGCACTGCTTTCATCGCATCAACGGTGAGTCGCCCACCTGCCTGTATAGGATCCAGATTTATGAATAGTTCTTCCACAACCCTGGTGTCGATGCCTTCTCCACAGTTCATCGTAGGAGTTCCTCACGAAGAATAGACACCTGTTTCTCCAGTTTATCAAGAGTCTTTGCTGCTTTTACCTTCTGATCTTCATTAAATCGGTGATGTGGTGCGGTCTCTCTGAGTTCTCCCCTGATGTCACAGAGAAGGTATAATCCCTGGAAAACCGCATCTACTGCCCTTCTTGACATATCATAAAAACGAGCATTCCCCGCCCGCGTAGTAGATTATCTGAAGGTATTCTGATAAGTACTAATCTCATCTGGATGTCTGACCAGCCAGCCATACATGCAGATCTCAAATCAGCGATTTCTATTTTGTAATCAGAGTGGAATATTTGATACCCATTCATACGCTACCGAAGGCTATAATCCAGCAACCGGTCAGAATACTATATTATGACCGGTGAGCAGCCGCTTGATAGTATTCTTATCGGCACCAATGTTCTCCATTATATCTGCCGGACACCTGCTGTCTCTCCGGTGAGCATTGGAGATCTGATTGTAATTGATGACCAACAGAAGCAGTGCCGTTTCTTTGCACGGGTGACCGGGATTGAACATGAAGAGGATCTGACCCCAGCTAATCCTGATAACACCACCATCCTGATCCATGCATTTCCAATTGGTTGTATCGGAGGAGATCAGATCTTCAGAAAGCCACGAATTATGCCAACGCGCTTCTCATCTGTGCGAACACTGGCCCCGGAAGACATCACCTACCTGAATCAGTTCATGGGTGAGATTGAAGTGGGTCTCGTGGTCAGTGGTCAGAGACCGATACCAGATCTCCCGGTCCGAATCCCTGCAAAGGTCCTCTCCCAACATATGGGGGTTTTTGCAACTACCGGTATGGGGAAGAGTAATTTCATGAAAGTTTTCTGTGCATCATCTATCTCCGCGCGGAAGTTCGGGCTGCTTATCATTGATCCGCATGGAGAGTACGCAGCCGGACTCAGTTCAGATTTCGAAAGCCGTGGGCTCCTCCATCATCCTGAAGCTGATACCGGACTCGCAGTATACTCAATCCAAAATGAGAGGATCCGTGATGAACTTGCTATGAAACAACTTCTCATCAACCACGATGACCTGATGATCACAGATCTCACCCTGATATTTGATCTCCTGCCTTCTGAACGGGAAGTTATGAACCTCCTGACCACTTTCCCTGGGCATGATATCATCGATTTCTTCATGAATGAGGACGTAGAGTCACTCCCATCTCACATCAAAACGACCGCACACATCGGTGATCATCAGGACATTGCTCAACGCATCAGGAGCGCAGGGCCAGATGCTCTTCGGGTAGTGCAGAGGCAGATTCAGACGCTCGTAGAAATATCATCAATATTTCTTCACAAGACCGAGTCATCTGTCTCTTCAATCATAGAGGATCTGCTGGATAACAAAGTCGTGCTTATCGATATCCCCCGGATGAGTGAAGTTGCTGAACTCTTCCTCCTCTCGGTCATATCCCGAGGGGTGCTGCAACGATACAAAAATGTAGTCCAGTCAGGAAGACCGGGCGAGGATGAGCCACACCACGTTCTTCTCACTATCGAGGAGGCGCAGCGAGTGCTGTCAATGGATTCAGAAAAGACCGGGATTTTTAGGCAAATCGCAATGGAAGGCAGGAAGTTTGGGGTAGGGCTCTGCGCTATCACCCAGCAACCCAAAAATATTGACCCCCGCTTCCTTGCACAAATGAACACATTCGTAGTTATGGGTCTTGCAGACCGGCACGATCGGGAGACGATAGCATCATCAGCGAAGCACGATCTCCGTGTTCTGGATCTGGAAATTCAGACCCTCGACCGGGGGGATGCTATCATCTCCACCATCGGTATCCCGTTCCCGATAAGTTGTCATGTTCACCGGTATGAAGATTATATTGAATAGAAAGAGTCCTTCTATTGCTCGCTCTCTTTTTTGAACGCTGTATAGTATAAGAGCCCGGCAAATATCATCCCCCCAAGCAGGTTTCCTATTGAGGCTACGATAATGTTCGTGGTCCACATCTCGACCCAGCCTAGGTTAACAATAATCGGCCCTACATCAGCAACCTGAAGAGGAGAGAGACGGGAGGCGGTGAGAATTCCTGCCGGAATCAGGTACATATTGGTGACCGCATGTTCAAGCCCGGTCGCGGTCATTGCCATGACCGGAAACCATATCCCCATGATCTTCCCGATTGCATCATCTGCGCATAATGAAAGGAGCACGGCTAAATTGAGCAACCATCCGGCAGCGAGTGAACTCCCAAGGAGGGAGAGAAGCGCCCCAGAGCCCACATATCCACATTTTACCGATGCCAGACTGACAGTAGCAACCCCGACAGAGGTGACTGAGGCTACACCCGCGGAATCTACCGAAGTAAGCGGACCAAACGTCATCAGCGCTGCATAGAAGAGGGCGCCGGCTAGGTTTCCCACCCAGACCAGGATCCAGAGTCTGCCAACCACTAACCAGGATATCCGGTGCCTGAACGCAGCCATCGGTGCCAGCATGGCATCTCCGGTGAAAAGTTCTGTTCCTGTGAGGATCGTCAGAATTACCCCAAGCGGGAAGACTACCCCACCGATGAGATGGGTCAATCCGGGTCCCAGCGTGAGTTCTATTCCAGATGTCACCACCACCATCAGGGCTGCACCCATCCCGATATAGGCACCAGACATAGCGCCCCGAAGAAGGAGATTCCAGGCTGGAAGTCGGGTTTTATATATACCCGTGTCTATCCCGGCTTTCAGAATTGTTGTAGGTTGATGAAAACTCATAGTGAATCCTTTATCTGAACATTTTTACCTTTGGAGGTATTTTTCAGACATATTTGCATCCTGTAATACACCCAGTTATGAGAGGACCATATATGCGATCACTGAAAGAACTACCGCCAGCATCAGCATACCAGCACTTATGGGAATGATATATACCAGAATGGTATTCACAATGCTCGCGAGTTGGGCGATAGAATCTGATCCAAATATGACTACCCCCTCACAGGAAGCAGTACTTCCTGCTGCAAAAGCCGGGGATATATCATCCAGAGCCTGCGCTACTCCATCTTCTATATATGGCATCAATGCAGTTGGAGGGATCCTGAGGCCAACCGGGTTCTTTCCTGAAATGGTATTGACAACATGAGTATCTGTGGTCATGATCTCTGCATCATCAACCATCTTCAGAATCTGATCCCTGATCTCTTCACGAGCGCCTGAGGCCATATTGTTTCCGTCGAGCAGGATGTACGCAGTCTTCTGATTCTGAACTTTACAGATGAGGATCTGCAGCCCAATATCACCAATACCCTCTTTTCTTCCGAATGGAAGGGGAATATGTGCATACCCGATGGAGAGTTCTGATATCTGCATCATTGGCCACTCTTCAAAGGCATGGCATGCAGCAGTGAAGTACTCATGAGCAGTCCGGGTACCTGGTCGGATTGATGCAATCTCATCACCGATGCAATTATGCGCGTCAACAAACCCGACATGGGGAGTCATCCG
>JAZDKH010000125.1:0-2502 GCA_043803325.1 Methanobacteriota archaeon
CGTAACTTTGGTCAACTGCTCAATCGGAGTTAAATGACTTTTATCTCTATAAGCGAGATTAAAATACGGGATCACATCCTGAATGGTTATCACCATGTTCCCATCAGATCCATTAGTTACCGTACTCGCCCCTCCCTGAATATATACATAATTTTTTTGCATGATCTCACCTGGGTCACCGAAGAGTATCCTCCATTTAACTTTCATGATAATGGCACCCCTTCGGTCTGATGATAGACCTTGTCTCTGCCATATCTCTAAAATCCGGTCAACCAGTTCCCCGGGAATCATTCACCTTCCTTCCCTGGAATGAAGCATACAAGAAGGCAATAACCGATCCAAATACCGCAATCTTTGCGATCGCCAAAACTCCTGATCGTGAGAATCTCTTCCAATGGGTCGGACCTGTTCTCTTATACAACATCTCCCTGTACTCCAAGAGAAGCAAAAATATCACCATCACCAGTAACGATGAACTGGTAAACTACAAGTTCGGGGTGGTAACTGATGATGTAACCATCGATGTCCTGGTTTAGGCCGGAGTGAAAAGTGAAGATATCATCACGAATCCTGATCCCCGGGCCCTTGTACATGATCTTGAAGATGGTACTATCGATCTCTTTGGGTATGGAGAGATTGCTGCCAATTACTACATCAAAAATGTAACCGGGAATTCTGGATATTATAAATTGTCCGGGCAAATTGGATCAGTTCCAATCTATATCGGGTTTAGTAACGGAACGCCTGATATCGTCGTGGAAACGTTCAGAAGTGCATTTGAAGAACTGCAAAAGACTCCCGAGGATGGTGGAATAAGTGAGTTTGATCAGATTGTATCCTCCTGGATGCCTGGAGACGGTCTTTCTCATACCTAGTATCTCACTGAAGAATACTCCCCATATACATTCAACGAAAACGGAACTCCGAAGGGAATCTCGGTAGATATTCTCCAGTATATTGCCTCACTCTACGGTGCACTTATTCCAAACGATCACATCACCTTCGATACCTGGGAAGATGTATGCAAGACGAACATGGCCCGGAACGGGGCTGCTCTTGCAATCCTTTCCCGGTCTCTGGAGCCGGATAACCTGTTCAGATGGGCAGGTCCGGTAGATCAGACACCGATTGTCATCTTTGCTCTTCGTGACTCTGCCGAGCGGCTTAAAAATGTCAGTCCGTCAGAGATGAAGATTGCAATCATAACCGAAGACATTGCGGCTACTACTCTCGTAAATGCCGGGGGAAAGGATATTGTCTACTCGAGCGAGCCTGAAGTTCAGATCCGGATGCTTGAGAATGGTTCTGTTGACGGATGAGCATTATGGAAATCCTGGAATCAATGAGAAAAGAGCTCATTGCTCTTGCCCGGAATCATGGTGCATCAAACATCATAGTTCTGGGCTCTGTCTCAAGAAAGAAGAGACCATTGATTCATTCAGCAAGTCTGGAATATGCCTGATGACTGACCGAAGAAGAAGACAGCATGTTTGGGAGGAAGTGGTGTAAACTGGGGTGGAATGGAAAAGCAGGGTTCGATGGGGGTCTGACTGGTAGGATAACGAAGGGTACATCAATCCTTAAACGTCAGGGAAAAAATAGCTGAATCTATTGCCATACTCAAGTATGCGAAGAACGTGTGTCCAGACACGGGTATGAAGTCCTGGCAAACATATCGAAGAAGTAATGAGGTTGTTCCAAAAATAAAAGATCCACATGTACCTGATAGATATATCATAACCTGCAGAAAATACTCACCTATTTCTCATATTACCTTTACATCATGACTATCTAAATCAATTATTTACATGACATCGAACAGGCTCTGATACACCTGCCACACCGGAGCCCACCCAGGGTCTTGATTATTTATGCGATCACGATGATCCCAAAGATGGTCCACCGAACATATCGTACGTTCATGATACTACCTTATTAAATAACTCATAACCCTGCATAGGGGTATTTCAGAAAAAAATCCGGATCTTTTCCCCGGGTATAGGAGGATCATATCAAGATCGTTCTAAACCCAGGCGAGTGTTCTCATCAGTTTTAGTATATGAGAAAAGCTACTATCTGTCGCTCCTTATTATCTCATTGGTAGCCGGATTGATTACACAAAAAAAGAATCAGGGGCTAAACCGGCAACCAGATCCCCGGCCATCAGTTCCATGTCCGTTTCCAGTCTGGCCAGATCTCATTCCGGTTCCGTCCCGGGGTTGTGTTCCGTTATTCGGGCAGTCAGCCTGAAGACATGTTCCGTTTCCAAACCCGCCATACTGTCCACCTGTATTCTGGTATGCCTGTCCGCCGTATTGGGAACCGGTTCCATCCTGCGGACCAGCCTGTAGTGCCCCAGAGACGGGCAGGGTCACGGCAAGGATTACCAGAGCCGCGATAATACTGATTCCTAAAAATCCAAGGGTTGTTGGTTTCATCATTTCACCACTCATTTACTTGCTTGTCTTTCCGTACTGGACTCCGGTTCCATCACGTGGTTGA
>JAZDKH010000126.1:0-4109 GCA_043803325.1 Methanobacteriota archaeon
TCCCATATTTTTCATCTCTTCATTGGTGAGATTAAAAACCTGAACATGATTCCATTTTTTCACCTTACCTTGTTGATTAGAAAAAATTCGAAGTGTTTCATACGAAGACGCGACTCCCCCTGCTTTTTCATACTCAATGAAAGGAACTGAAGAGTTGGTATTCTCTTCATCATGTAAAGCATGGAGTAATATCTTCTCAACCTGTTCGCCCCACATATAGAAAGTAACTTTGTCAGTGATTGGTTTAAAGATAAATGAGACTCGGGTTCCATTCACCTGAAGGTCTACTGGAATATCCGGAGGAAGATACCGGTGGCCATCATCAGAAATCACTCCAAAAAATCCTCCTTCAAAATCCTGATATATGATGGTTCCAGTCCCGGTAATCTCACTCGATGACTGAAGGTGAACCGCTCCTGAATCTGATAATGAAAGAGTATTATTAGAAGAATCTGGTATAGTTTGCACAGTGTCCTGAATAGGAAAAATAAGGGACTGCGAGGTTTCTGATACGTTAAGACTGGATTTCTGCGGAAATGTAGTACAAACGGCAATCAGGCAACCCAATATCAGGCATACTATAAGTCCGATTATAAGGTAACGGTGAAAAATCATGATCCCATCCAATAATATGTTAGTAGCGTTGTTCAGAATTATATGAGTGTCTTCTGGTCAACCAATAGACCCGGATTGAAATAATTAGATAATATTCTTATATTGCCCTATTGGAATTGATATTTCGAATCGTGCCCCAAATCCAGGATTTCCAGTTTCGTGTATCTCAATCCCGGTAATATGGAAAATCTTTCTTACTAGAAAAAGACCCATTCCGGTGTTGTTTCCAAAGTCTTGCGAAAAGATTAATTCTTTCATCGATGACGTGACTCCCACTCCGTCATCCTCGATAATAATCTTCAAATAATTTGTATTCGCTTCTGCATAGACATCAATAGTAGTAACCTTTAGTCCATGTCGGATTGAATTTTCAAGAATGATATATAGAGCACGACTAAATAGGGGATTAGATTTGATGAATATGCCATTGAGTCGATTTTTAATGATAACATCCTGCTGATTGAGCTGGGATATCGCAGTTTTGAGAGCATCCTCTGCGCTCAGACATTCTGTTTCCTGAATACTACGATTATGATTATCATCAAAGAATGTAAGAAGGAACTGTATCTTTTCAACTGCATCCTGTGCCTGCTTCACCGTAATTGAGACGTCAGGGGAGAGACATCCTTCTTCCCCGAGAAGATTTAAGAATTCTGTTAGGGGAGTAAGATTATTCAGAATATCATGCCTGGTCAGATCAGATTGAAGCATTAACCTCTGATTGGACCTGATCAGATCCCGTTCTATTGTCTTAAGTTGTTTAAAAGCAACCATGAGGTCTGAATTTTTCTTTTCCAGAATCTCCTCTGTCTTTTTTCTCCTGATGATCCCCCACATACTAGTCATTAAAAGGGTCAGTTGATGGACATCTTCGTCATTATAGAGATCTTGTTTGTTGGCAACCCCGGCAAGAAGAACAATGTGATTCCGATCAAAGATTGGTATATTCAGATAACGCAAAATTCTGATATGACCATCAGGCAGTTCTTTCTTTCCTATAGATGCTTCTTCGATATTATTGCTGATAACTGGTCGTCGCAGCCTGACTGCTTCTCCCAAAAGACCTGAATTTTTCACCTCATATGTTGATGGTTTATTTGGAATTCTGCTCTCATTCATGGCCATATCCGACCAGGAGTACATCGTCAGAATTGATTCATCTTCACTCACAAATGTAAGATATGCGTGACTGCTGCGAGTGATCCGAACTGCACTCGCTATTGCAAAGTCAGTCAATTCTTTCAGATTATTATCATGCATGGCATAGAGATCAAGTATCGCTTTGAGTCTGATCTCATTGATTACCCGTTCTTCTTCTTCTCGTTTTCTGGCACTGATATCTCTGATGATAGCATGAACGAGTCTCCGTCCATGAATGGTGACACAACTCATACTCACTTCAGTATCCTCTAGAGAATCATCAGACTTTAGAATCTGCCACTCAAAGACTTGCGGAACACCAGTCAAGGACAGGGTAATTTTTTCCAAAATTTCGGATTCTGCATAACCGCCATCAGGTTGGATTGGAGTAGAAAAATTAACCAGGTTTTTATTAAGGATCTCTTCTCTCTCTCTTCCAAGAAGAATCAATCCCTGATAATTACTATCAACGATCAGATCTCCATCCAATATAAAAATAGCCTCGCCAGCGGCTTCAAAGAACTGCCTGAAGGTCTCTTCACTCTCACGAAGATCTGAAGATACCTTCCTGGCAATAACCGCTTGTTTAATCTTATGCGCAAGTTCAGTAAATTGTGACTTTGGATCACCTCCCTTTTGAAGGTAAAAGTCAGCTCCACTATTAAGTGCCTCAATAACTACCTCTTCCCTTCCCCTGCCGGTAAAAAGAATATATGGAATATCAGGCCAGTACGTTCTAACTTCCCGGAGAAGTGCAAGTCCGTCCATCTCAGGCATCTCATAATCTGCTACAATAGCATCATAGTGTTCTTGTCTCAAACATTGCAAAGCCTCTTTTCCCGAAGATACTTCACTTATTTCAAATCCACCTGATTTTTCAAGAAACATCCTTCCAATATCAAGAAGGACAGGCTCATCATCAACGAGAAGGACTGATATCATGATAGGTTGTAAGGTCGAATATTTATTGGACATTGAAATATAAACGCAAACTGATCTATCCGAATGTCGAAAGGTCTAAGTACCGATACAGACCAACAGATATTTGGTATGTCCATCTCTTTCTATATTTTTGATCTTACCAGATTTGCCTTAATACTGATAGCAAATATACTGTTATTTGGAATCAGAAATAAGGATGAGAAGATAAAAAGCATATCCTGGAGTGTACCGGTCCCTCCTGATCTTCTCTCACAACTTCGTGAATTTTCGCCGGTTGCAATTTCTCGCATGTCTGGAATTTACCTTGATGATGTGTTTGATATTTTAAGAGGAGAACGAAACAGAACCGCTCCGGAACTTATCGAAAAGTTAAACGATACTCTTGTTAAACTGCGAAAGCGTGACGAAGAACTCGAACGTGAGGCAGCTAAGATGGCGTATATGATACGAGGGATGGATGCAATAGAACTCCAGGAGCAGAAAAAACGTGAGGCTGAAAAACTACTTCCTGAACCTAAAAAATCGAAAATTATTCGTTCTGATTCATATCAAAGAGAATAATCACATCCTTCAGGTTCACGAGCCCATCTCCACTGAAATCATACTCAATACCAGAATAATTTTTGCAGGAAATCCTCTTCATAAGTTCTACAACATCCTGTTGTTCATATCTCCCATTCTGATTTATATCCCGAAGAATTGAGATATTGGATGGGGATATATCATGGATTGCTTCAGACTGATATCCTGGTCGAACCAGCGGATGGAAGTCTGTATTATTTGGTCCGGCACTGAATAGGGCAGAGCAAAAACCATCTGCAGCCATTGTGCAGGAGTCTGAGAATCCGGTAAGGACTGGAGTTCCCCAATAATTCCCCCCCGTTGGACTCGTTCCCGTTATTGATATATCTGATAACGGGGTCACATTCAATACGGTTCCTGGATTATTACCGGTAATTTCGATATTTTTCGTATTATTAAAAATATTATCCCATATACGACTCTGTGCAGATCCATCGAGTGCAAGACCTCTGCCCTTATTACTGATAATATGATTTTTTGAAATCAAAGAGTTATTTCCATATACCAGGATTCCCCCTGCTTTATTTAAGGAGATAGTATTCTCTCTGATCACTGCTCCCTTAGAAATTATAGCTATTCCTGCGATGTCATTGGAAGAAAGGGAGTTCCCGAATATCTGAGCATTGGGTGAGTCTTTCAGGTAAATCCCGTCAAATTTGTTACTCTCTGCGGAACTATTAATAATTGAGACTAAATTACAATCAGAAATCTGATATCCTGACGGTCCTCTACGTTGCAAACCTTCCTGTTTATACGCGTTACAATTAGTACAGGTAACATTCGTGGCACTTGAAAAGAGAAATCCTACAAGATTATTCTGTGCAGTGCAG
>JAZDKH010000127.1:0-2415 GCA_043803325.1 Methanobacteriota archaeon
GAAACAGAAGGTGCATCAGGATCTCCATATGCAAGATACAGATGATAAATATTGCGAGCTGGAGTATCCGGGTGAATTCCAAGTCCTAACGTAGCATTTGCCTGAGGATCCGTATCCACTACCAAAATACTTTGGCCTGCCTTTGCCAGAAAGCCGGCTGTCTGCAGGCAGGAAGTTGTCTTTCCTGTTCCTCCCTTATGATGAGCAAATGTTATTACCGCGATACCTATCCCCTCGTATAACGTACATGCAGATATATTATTATTTAATAATTCCGTTTCTCTGAATATATCCAGTATCTTTATATTAGAAATCATGCAATTTCAGGAATTATAATTTAAGCATATTTTATCTGACTCTATAACTCACCTTCCCGATTTTGCTATGTATCATATTTTAAATATGAAATCGACGGAACCATTCGCTGATAGCTGCCTGTCATTTTTTCTCTTGGCAATAGGAAACGCACTATATGGACAGCGCCCGGTTTTTTTGGCTTTATTGTCTGTCAGATAAATATATACACAAGTCAGGCAACTATCATCCCAAAATGGAGACTGGTTATATAAGATGCGAACATGGGAAATTCCTAACCGCCATCCTGAGTCGCGCTACTGGTTAGGGCACTCCCTATCTTCCCTGCGAGATATCTATCGTTTCAGATTCCTTCAGTCGCATCACAAAATTGACGCAGAATTGTTTCACGCATCAGATGATTTTTTATGTATCTATATTAATATCTCATATTCATGCCTCCCTCTTCAACATTAGAGCTGAGAAAATTCGTAGCTCCCGAAATTGTGTATGGTGAGGGGGCACGCCTGCTTGCTGGTCAGTATGCTTCCGCTTTTCAGGCTGACCATGTCCTTATTGTCACTGATCCAGGGGTTATCAGATCCGGAATAACTCAGGATGTTATGAGGTCACTCGATGATTACCAGATACGATACTCAGTTTTCTCTGACATTGTACCAAACCCCCGTGCAGAGTCCATCATGGAAGGTGCAAAGATTTATGATCAGATGCGCTGCAGCGGAATTGTTGCCATAGGTGGAGGATCAGCAATCGATTGTGCCAAAGGGATTGGAATAGTAAGTTCAAATGGACGTAATATTCTTGAGTTTGAAGGAGTTGATAACGTGGAGATTCCAGCTCCTCCACTTATCTGTATTCCAACCACCTCAGGCAGTAGTGCAGATGTATCACAATTTGCAATCATATCAGATCAGAGACGCAGAGTAAAAATTGCAATTATTTCTAAGACTCTGGTTCCAGATGTAGCTCTTATTGACCCGATTCCACTTCTGACATTAAGTCGCGAAATGACAATCCATACCGTACTTGATGCATTAACTCATGCAATAGAAGCATATGTCTCCAATGCTCATTCGTCAATCACCGATATTCATGCTCTTAAAGCGATCCGGCTCATCATTTCCGCACTTCCACAGGTTTTAAATGCCCCGGAAAACCGGACACTCCGGGCAGATACTATGCTTGCCAGTATGCACGCAGGGCTTGCTTTTTCTAATGCGAGTCTTGGTGCAGTACATGCAATGGCACACAGTCTTGGCGGATTTCTGGATCTTCCCCATGGCATGTGCAATGCCCTCCTCCTTCCAGCTGTCATCAGATATAATTATTTCCATGCTAGCGAGAGATATGATACAATAGGACTTCTTTTTGGTCTGAATACCTTTGAAATGTCTTCTGAAGAACGAATCGAATCACTAATTTCAGCCCTATATAATTTTTATAGGGCAATCGGATTTTCTTGTACACTTACAAAACTTGGAGTAACAGAGAGTCAATTATTCGAATTGACAGAAAAGGCGATGAATGATGCCTGCATGGTTACAAATCCACGCAGACCTCAAAAGAAGGAGATTCTGAGTTTGTATGGATCAGCACTCTGAAAACCCCCCTCTATATTTAACCGGACTTCCTCCCATAATCAATCATGATTGTAGAGTTCTCATTGTAGGAAGTTTTCCCTCTTCAATCTCCCTCATCAGAGGGGAATATTATGCAAATCCCAGAAATGATTTCTGGAAAATTATGGAAGTTATCATTCATATGGCTCCGGGATTGGAGTACCATGAGAGAATTTCCTATCTTCTTTCACATTCTATCGGGCTCTGGGATGTAGTGAACAGATGCACTAGACCTGGAAGTGCTGACTCATCGATCAAGGATCCGCAACCTTCCCCGATAGGGGGTCTTCTTATCAGATATCCGGAAATTCATACTATTCTTTGTAATGGGAGAAGGGCTGAAGCCGGATTATCCGCTACGTTAGAGAATTATTCAGGATCCGGATCAGTCCCTCGTGTTCAGATCAGATATCTCCCTTCAAGTAGCCCAGCACATGCGGTCATGTTTCATGAAAAATGTAAATCATGGATGATCCTTTGT
>JAZDKH010000128.1:0-4344 GCA_043803325.1 Methanobacteriota archaeon
GGATGGATTACCGGACACACCTACGGAACTTATGGACCACTCCTTGTCGGAGGGACAATATTCATGACTGAATATACACCAGATTATCCTGACGCAGGAATCTGGTGGAGGCTTATTGAGGAGTACGGAGTTTCAATATTCTATACAGCTCCGACTGCTATCAGAATGTTCATGAAAGTGGGGAATCAGTGGCCTGATGGATGTGATCTTTCATCACTCCGTATTCTCGGATCTGTTGGTGAACCCCTGAATCCCGAAGCATTTGAATGGTTCTATCATCACATCGGAAAAGACCGTTGTCCAATCCTTGACACCTGGTGGCAGACCGAAACCGGGATGCATATGATAACCACCATGGTGGGGGAACCGATGAAACCAGGATATGCGGGAAGACCAATCCCGGGTGTTATTGCAGATGTGGTAAATGAAGAGGGGGATCCGGTTCCGGTCGGGACGAATGGTTTCCTTGCTATAAAAGAGCCCTGGCCTTCGATGATGCAGGCAGTGTATCAGAATGATGACCGATACCGGGGCTACTGGAACTTTGGAAAGAACAAATATTACAGCACCAATGATATCGCAGTGAAAGATGAAGACGGATATATCATGCTTCTTGGTCGTTCGGATGACATTATTATCGTAGCTGGACATAATGTTGGAACCGCTGAGATAGAGAGTGCCCTCGTCTCCCATAGTGCTGTTGCAGAGGCAGCAGCCATCGGAAAACCTGACGAACTCAAAGGAAATTTAATCAAAGCATTTGTTATTCTGAGAGACGGACATGAGCCGACTCCAAAACTCATCCATGATCTCAGGTATCATGTCAGGATGATGCTCGGGCCGATATCTATCCCTGCAGAACTTGAGTTTGTTGACAGTCTGCCAAAAACCAGAAGCGGGAAGATAATGCGGAGAGTTCTTAAAGCACGAGAACTGGGAGTGGATCCCGGTGATATCTCAACACTTGAAGAATGATCAACCCAACTATTTATATACTGATTTAATAGATTTACTAATATGACCGGCAGTCCAGAGAACTCTTTGCAGATAGTAAATATCGTGGCCTCTGCAAAGATCAGCGATTCCCTTGATCTGCCCCTTATCGCCTCCAGTATCAATGGAGCAGAGTACAATAAGAAGAGGTTCCCCGGTGTTGTTATCAGGATGCAGGATCCCAAGATCGCAGCGCTCGTATTCGGTTCAGGAAAAGTGGTTTTAACCGGAGCGAAGAGTGTTGATAGTCTGAACAAAGGTCTTGAAATTCTTGGAGAACAACTTCGCGGCCTGGAGATTGATATCCCGGTTGAACTGGATTATAAAGTCCACAATATTGTCACATCAGCGGATTTAGGGGCTGGAATCAATCTGAACAAAATAGCTGTTGGATTTAACCTTGAAAAGATCGAATATGAACCAGAACAGTTCCCAGGACTAGTATACCGACTTGATGATCCAAAAGTCGTTGTTCTCCTCTTTGGATCTGGAAAATTGATCATCACCGGAGGAAAAGTTCCAGATGATGCACGACGGGCAGTTTTAAAAATTATGAGTGATCTCAAGGGTCTCGGGCTCCTGTAAGATCAACTTTTTTGCCAGATATCTTTTAGATTACTTCAGTCCCAGAATCCGGCATCCATCTGACTCCCCTACAATAACGGTCATGATAGATGAAAATTCGGCCATGATTCCGCAACCGACCACACCGGGAATATTATTGATATAGGATTCCGTTTCCTGGGGATCTGCAATCGGTCCGGTGTGATAATCGAGGATGATATTCCCATTATCAGATAGGACCGGTCCGTCTTTCTTCACTCCTTCACGGATAACCACAGAACCTCCGTATGCGTTTAGCCGCCTGACCACATGGCCAAGTGCAAACGGAATCACTTCTATCGGAACCGGACCGGAGAGCTGATTGCAGAGTTTTGAGTCGTCTGCTACGATGATGAGCCGGTCAGAAGCATCAGCGACGCAACGCTCCCTTACCTGAGCTGCCCCTCTCCCCTTGATAAGTCGCAATGCCGGATCTATCTGATCTGCCCCGTCCACGGTGACATCAATCCGGGTTACATCATCAAGAGATGCAAGCGGGATACCTCTCTCTCTTGCCTTCATTGCGGTCTGTATTGAGGTAGGTACTCCCATGATACAAAGACCATCCAGTATTGCTGTAGCCAGCTGATCCATCGTATACGCCACGGTGGATCCAGTACCAAGACCGACGACCATCCCGTCATGTATGAAATCAGCCGCCATGCAACCGGCGTTCTTCTTCGGGTTTCCATTCCCTATTGACATTACCGGTCACGTATGTGGCGAATACTGTTTAAGGATATTGGCCAGGACTGCCGGTGAAGCTCTTCTGGATCGATGAGATTGCCGCATAGGCTGTACAGTCGAGGGTGATGGGGGTGATTGATATGTTTCCTTTATGAACTGAATGTACATCAGTTCCTTCAGGGGCGTCGGTGATGAGTGGGCCATTGATCCAGTAATAGGGTTTACCCCGCGGATCAAGTCGTTTCTCAACTCCGGTCATGAAAAGCCGCTCACCAAGCCGGGTTACTTCATATCCTCCCTTAATTTCCGAAGGAATATTCACATTTACCACATCCGTCTCCTCCGGAAATCCGTCTTTCAGGATACGAACGATGACATCCCTGACCACCTGTTTGGACCCATCAAACCGGGGACTTGGTATCCTTGGATTTTCAAATTTCTCTGCCTGATCTTCAACCTGAAGTGAGAAGGCTATGGCAGGAATCCCCTGGTTAGCAGCCTCAAGCGCAGCACCCACGGTCCCTGATGTTGTTACCGCTTCGGCTGATACATTCTCCCCGATGTTGATACCTGATACCACCAGGTCAGGTTTTAGGTGAAGGGCAAAAAGGCCGATGATGACCGAGTCTGTCGGTTTTCCTCCGACAGCATATGCCAGGATATCATTATGAATAATCTCATTCACCCTGAGAGGCTCAAATATTGAGACTGATCTCCCGACAGCACTCTGTTGGGTTGCCGGGGCACAGACATAGACATCTGCTATTGGAGCAAGTGCCTCATACGCAGCCCATAGGCCTTCTGAGTTTATACCATCATCATTGGTAAGCAGGATGCGGGGAACCATTACCCAGTATATTATCCGGAGAAAGGAAGAGGATGTCTGATCAGGGGAATTATTGGGGATGAGGATTAACATTTCTGCAATGAAGATTTTTCTCGCAGAATTTACCCGCCATCATGATCCCGGCCTTGCACAAGAAGGTGAAGCAATGGTTATCACCCTCCGTACAAGTTTTGAGAGGATAGGCGCAGAGGTGGTGATGCCAGAGCCGGGAGCGGATTTTGGTGGTGAGATCCGAAGGCTGGCACCGGGCTGCGATGAGGCCTTAGTAATTGCACCGGATCGCCTATTGGCCAGATACACCAAAATCGTCGAGGATCTCTCACGAAATATCGGGTGCAGTTCACTTGCAATAGCCGTGTGTGCAAACAAACGACGGACCACTGACATTCTGAAAATGCATGGAATCGATGTTCCTGCAGAGGTTTCATCAGGAAAACGAGTGATAAAGGAGATATCCGGGTGCGGTGCGGTAAATATGCGGTATTGCGATGAGGAACCTGGAGATTCTGAAATTGGTCAGGAGTTTATCGAAGGTGACCACCTCTCTGTTAGCCTTGTCGGATCACGGAATGTTGGAGAGGTCTGCCTCTATTATACCGGAGAAAAACCTCTGGTTCTTGCGCTGAACAAGCAAAATATCAGGATAGACGAAAAAGGGCTCTTTCATTATGACGGGGGGGAGACCCCGGCCACTCACCCAAAACAGGATGAGATCATCGCCATCGCTCAGAAAGCATCTATCGTTCTCGGATGTCAAGGATATATCGGCGTTGATATGGTCGTAACTTCAGACCGGATTGTGGTAGTAGATGTCAACCCCCGTCCTACAGACAGCATCGTTGGGATTGCGGCAATTATGGAAGAAGAGATTGCTGATATCATCCTGAAGGCATCATACGGAAGATCCCCTGATAAAGTAACTATCAAAGGGCGGGCGACATTTGGGAAGGATGGGAAGGTGACAGTCAGTGATAGGGATTGATGTTGGCGGAGCCAATCTGAAAGTAGTGGATGATACCGGAGTGCATATCCATTACTGCCCACTCTGGCAGGAAGCTCCGATCCGGGATATCCTGAAACCGTACGATCGGGATCAGGATGTAGCGGCAGTTATGAGCGGAGAACTCGCAGACTGTTTCTCCTCAAAAGCAGAAGGTATATCCTTCATCGTGTCACAGGTGAAAGAAGTCTTTCCCACAGCGCAGTTTTACGGA
>JAZDKH010000129.1:0-2690 GCA_043803325.1 Methanobacteriota archaeon
ATCTCTGCATCAGGGACTCTGACCCCGTTACTCAGGGTCTTCACCAAAATCTCCCCACCGAGCAGTTCAGCAGCAAATGGCAGTTCCATTCCCGCCGGAACCCGACTACAACTGGCGAACATGACAAGCGGGTGCAGACCGATGGCGATCGCTATTGGGAGTTCGGTCCCGTCAAGAAGAGCCTGTTTTAGCATGGTATGGGTGTGTCTGCCTTCAACAAGCCTGGCAACCAGTTTATCTTTTCCCTGCTTAAGCATCCGGTGTACCGAAGCGTTTTCAACACCATTATACCGGGAGAAGACCACCCCCGCACAGACATACCTGCCAGCATCCAGGGGGTAATGCTTCATGATCGGGATCTGATCCAGATCCGGGGGTGAGCAGGTGATCGTTCCCTCTTCTCTCACGACCCCATCGTACCGGCATGATGCCAGCTGCGGAACAAGCTTATCAGCCTGAACTCCGAGAGCCAGCGATAGGGCCTCACGACTTGCGGTAAGATTCATAACTGCCCGCTTCCCATCCAGGTTGTGGAAAAAAAGGAGTTTATCAGTCCCAAAAGATCGCTTCGGTGCTTCATATACCGAAGAGACCGGCTCATGGATATCAACCACGAGGCCATGTTTCCGCATTAGATCAATATATGTACGCATTAATATCCACTCCATCGGCTCGTGATATTAAGTTTGAGACCAAGGTGGTCGATGATACGGGCGATAACCGCGTCAACGAGTTCTTCTATCGTCGCCGGGCGGTGGTAGAACGGGGGGCTTGCAGTCATGATCGTTGCTCCTGCGTCATGGGCAGTAAGCATGTTTGTGATATGGATTCGGGAGAGTGGATTCTCTCTCAGCAGGAGGATTAAGGGACGACGCTCTTTGAGTGACACATCAGCAGCCCGGGTTATGAGGTTCGGGGTTATTCCGGTTGCAATTGATGCCAGGGTCTTCATACTGCATGGGGCGATAACCATCCCGTCATGGCGGAAGGATCCACTCGCTATCGGTGCTGCCAGATCATCATGCTGATGGACGGTTACCGGGAACTCTTCAAAGGTTATCCCTTCATGAATGGCGATACCCCGTGCAATCGGACTGATAACCAGATGAACATCTGCATGGTCTGCAAGATGGTGAAGAAGTCTATTGGCATAGATCATTCCGCTTGCTCCGGAAACCCCGATGACTATCCTTTTGGTCATATGTTTACCGAATTCGGCCTCCTTGGGAATAATTAAGAGTATTTTCTGATGAATGGACCCGGAGGTGTTGTATGTGTCTCAGGGTATGCATATAGAGAGGTGTGTACCGATGAAAGAAATACACACCTGATGGGGAGGGTTCTGAATTATCCGGATGGGCACTAAGAATGCTCTATATTCTCATCAGTATCTCTCTGGCATGGGGCATCAATGCCCCGACGTTAGGGAACCCGTTTTTTTCCCACCAGTCTTGCGCATATCCCGCGCACATGGGTGAATATGAAATCTGGCGCCGTATCTGATTTATCCCCTGAATATTATTCATATTAAGTAAAATTAAACGCTGAACCCCTCAAATGCCAGTTTAGAGCGTAATTCTGGCCTTGTTCCATAATGATAGTATTTAATAGGGCTTAGTGTAAAGATTAGCACATATATCTTGTGTTCACTACATCTGGCTCATACCAGGAGGGAACCATGCGGATGGGAGGCGAAATGATGAAAATATGGAGATATCTGCCATATATGCTGGTGGTGCTCTTTTGCCTGTGCAGTATGGCTGTGGCAGCGGAGTTTACTCTTACCTCTAGCGGAATAGTACCGTTATCCAGTGCTGGAAACATTTCTTTTTCAGCACCTCAGGCGGGTGCAAGCGGCTTATCGATAATGGCTGCAGCGTCAGATCCTGACGAGTACTCTCTGAAGAATACCCTGACTCTGGACTCGGCTGCGTACAGTCTGACGACTGAGTCGTGTGGGGGATCTGAGAAACAAGTCACCAGCGGAAAGCTGAATCATGTTCATCCCCGGGTGTCTGAGAATTACGTAGTATATGAGGAATGGAATGCGGGGACCTCCGCAGTGGGTATTTATGATATTGCCTCTGGAAATCAGGGTATCATGTACACTGCAAGTCAGCAGCAGACCAACCCTGATGCTTCAGGCAGCCTGATAGTCTATGAGCAGGACGGGGCATATAGCAACAAAATAACGAACGTGTATGGGTATGATACCAAGGGTCAGAGTGCGGTTCAGATCTCACCCAGTACGACCAATCAGGATCAACCTGCAATCTCAGGCAGATATATGGTCTGGCAGGATTGGAGCACAGGCAATGCCGATATTGCCCTTGCTGATCTGAACTCAGGGGACGTTCAGCTCATCTGTAAAGACCTTGGTGATCAGAAGAAACCGGCAATATCCGGGGGGTATGTTGTCTGGGAAGACTGGCGTAATGGCAATGCAGATATATACCTCTATGACATCGTGAAAGGAGCCGAGTATCAACTCACAACCAACAAATTCGATCAAAAAAACCCACGTATCAGCGGTAATATTGTAGTCTGGGAAGATAACCGGAATGGGAACTCTGATATCTATGCCTTGAACCTTGAGAATATGAAGGAGACAAGGCTCACTTCCGGAGCAGATAAATCGGTCAACCCTGATGTTTCAGGGGCTCTTGTTGTCTGGGAAGACTACAAGAGTG
>JAZDKH010000130.1:0-4347 GCA_043803325.1 Methanobacteriota archaeon
TGGGTCAGATCGCCGAAGCCATCAGAACAATGGTTGATCAGATCACCAAAATTATAAAGGATCTGCAGACATCAGAATCGAGGTTCCGGGGTCTGTTCAATACAGCGACAGATGCTATCTTCATCTTAGAGGATGATCTTATCTTAGAAGCGAATCCGGCAGCTGATATCCTTTTTTCGGAACAGGGGGTTCCTCTTACAGGGATGGGCATATCAGATATATGCCCATCAGTGTGGGAATTTATCAAAGATACCAAATGCAGTGATCCCGAATATATCCCCGTCTTCAAGGATTCTTCGATTTACGACAAAACTGGCATCTGTGAATCGGATATTAGTACTGGAGAAGGACTAGGAGCGAGAAGAATTCTCAATGTCAGAGTCATCCCCCTGGGTATTGGGGAATATCCACTCCTCCAAGTGCAGATCCGTGATGTAACCAGACGGGTTGAGATGGAAGAAGCAATTCACAACCTAAATACTCATCTTGAAATTCAGGTGAAGGAGCGGACTGCCATCCTGGAAGCGACGATATCTGATCTTGACTCTTTTACCTATACCGTCTCTCATGATCTCCGTAGTCCCCTCAGAGCGATTGATGGTAATGCATATATATTAGAAATGAAAGGAAGAGGAGTTATTCCTCCAGAATTCTCCAAATATATTACCAAAATACACAATAACATAAAAAGGATGGACAATCTCATCGATGATTTGCTGAAATTCTCAAAAATGTCCAGAAAACCTTTAGAAAAGATAAAGATAAACATGAATGAACTGGTCAGGGAGGTGACTGATGAACTTATTATATCAGAATCAGGGCATCAGACCATCCTCAACATTGATGATCTCCGGGTAGCGTATGGTGATCCTGCCCTGATCAGACAGGTCCTGGTAAATCTCATATCAAACGCTTTGAAATTTGGAAAAAAGTGGACAACGAACAATATCAATATTTCGACACAAACAGATGACGGAAGGACCTGGTTCGTTATACAAGACACAGGTATTGGATTTGATGTGGAGTTTGCTCACCGGATATTTGAAGTATTTTTACAGTTACACCCTGCCGGTGATTATGAGGGGACTGGTGTTGGTCTGGCAATAGTAAAACGAATTATATTCCGACACAATGGAGCAATCAGAGTGAGTTCAAAAGAGGGTGTAGGGAGTATATTCATGTTTACCGTAGACCCGGGAGCGATTGGAATATTCATAACCGGGGAGGAGGTTAAAACTATTCCTCCTCAGGAACAAGAAGACGGAAAAAATTGTTGAACCCTTCTCAGGATTGACTCTCTACCTGGATATGAGTACTTTGAGGGCGAAAACAACCTTACAATTGTAAGCCCAAAATATCAACACTTCCTCCAGAATCGGAAGCATCCGGAAAAATCTTATAACCGTTAGACAAATATCTGAAACCAAAGAAAGGGAGGAATACCAATAAAAGTCGCCATCGCAGGAAAAGGAGGAGTAGGAAAGACTTTCATCGCAGGAACACTCGCCTGCACCTTCGCAGGTTTAGGAATGAGAACGATTGCGATTGATGCAGATACCTCCCCAAACCTAGCCCTGACACTCGGATTAACCCCGGAGGAGGCAGCACGAATCTTTCCAGTGGCTGAGAACAATCAACTCATCGAGGAAAAGACAAAAACTGACTATCCAGGTGTATTCAAACTGACATACACCGTCGATGATATCGTAAGCAGTCAGGCAGTAGAGACCCCATGTGGTGTTCAGCTCCTGGTTATGGGAATGGTCAGAACCATGGGAGGAGGGTGTGCATGCCCGGCTCATAGCCTCATAAGAACCCTGATGTCCCATCTCATCGTCGAACGCGATGAAGTCGTCATTCTCGATATGGAAGCCGGGGTAGAGCATTTAGGACGCGGAACTGCAAAGAATGTGGACATTATGCTTATTGTCACCGATGCACACCAGGCATCGCTCGTGACTGCCGGCCGTATTGCAGATCTTGCAAGACCAGCCGGAATTCCCTGGGTCGCATATCTAGCAAACCGTGTGACCGGCCCTGAAATCCTGGACCGAATAGCCAATGCAGCGAAAAATCATGGCGTTTCGGTTCTCGCTTCAATACCCTATGACTCTGAGGTACTCAAGGCTGGAATGCTTGGGATGAGTCCGGCCACAGAGACCTCATTTGTAGCCGTAACAGCGATCCAGGCATTAGCCAGAACACTCATGACCAAATCAACTTGAATATTTTAGATAATTATGAAAATTATTGTAACCATGGGCAGGGGAGGTACTGGTAAAACCAGTTTTGTCAGCATGATGGCAGATTACTTCATCAGCAAGGGTGAGGCTCCACTCCTGTTAGTAGATTTAGATCCTGACCAGAACTTAGGAGAGATGATCGGAGTAGATCTTGAATCGGAGGGAAGAATGACTGTTTCTGAACTGCTTGAAGACACCTTTATCGGAAAAGGTGGGACCACAGTCGGGGTTGCACCATCAGAACGAATTGAACACAGAATATGGCGGGACGGCCTCTATGAAGGAAAAAATTTTGATTTCCTTGCTCTTGGAACCAAATGGATAGAGGGTTGTTACTGCATGCCTGATGCAGCCCTTCGGGATGCCCTGGCTCGACTTGCGAAGCAATACAAATATGTCCTGATTGACGCTCCCGGAGGTCTTGAACACCTGAACCGGCGAGTCACTGCAGATGTTGATGATATCTTCGATGTCATTGGGCCATCAAGTAAGTCATTCGCTCACCTGTCACGAGCCCGGCGGGTTGCAGAAGAATCAGGAATCCATTGGAAAAATTTTTCAAGTCTTGGAGGATTTCTCTTCCCTGAGGAACTTGGAAAGCGGGCAGAAGGAGTTGAAGGGATACGATATCTGGGTAAGATCCAGTATGATGAAGAGGTATCCCGGCGGGTTATTGAGGGCCTGCCCCTCCTTGGACTCTCCTCCGACCTCCCCGGACCAGCTTCTGTCAGAAAAGTCTTACAAACTGCAGGATATTAATCAGATAAATCTGGACAAAGGAGTAGTAATCAAAGTCTAATATGGCCTTTTTAAAAACAGGATTTGAGAGATTCACTTCTCCCTAATCCTTCATCCACGGTCATATCATAAGAGACTAATTAATGGAATTATCCCGGCCTGAACATGCATCATCTCTGATCACCATAGGTGAACTTCTAAATATCTCTTCTCTTCCTAATGTATATCAGAATACTCCGACCGATGACTGTGAACAGGAAAAACGTAACTCTTAAACTGAGTGAGGCGAAAACTGCTTCCGGCTCGCTCCGCGACCTTCAGGTCTCGGTGGGAACCGTGCGCGGGGATCACTGGATCGAACAGGAAGGACCAACCCCGTTTCCTTCCCATACTGACCTGAGGGAATGGGACCGTACTCTCCTTTCACGTTATAAACCGTTATATCTCCCATTCTGTGACCTCTGCTGTCTCTGTACCTATGGGAAATGCGACCTTTCAGGGGGAAAGAAAGGTGCATGTGGCATAGGAATGGAGGCGCAACAGTCGCGTATTGTACTGCTTGCAGCTTGTATCGGAGCTGCAACCCATGTCAGTCATGGAAGACATCTGCTTGATCATCTCATCGGGATTTATGGAAGACGTCACCCAATTGACGTCGGGGGCTCATCAATAGATACTGAAGCGCCCATTATCAGGCTTGTCTGTGGAATAAAACCAGAGACCATTGGTGATCTCGAGATAGCTCTTGACTATTGTGAACGGCAGGTGACTGAACTCCTAGCGGCTACCCATACCGGTCAGGAAGCTGATGCTATTGATTTTGAATCCAAGGTACTCCATGCCGGGATGATTGACCATGTCGGTCTTGAGATTGCTGATATAGCGCAGGTTTCGGCATTCGATTTCCCAAAAGCGGACCCTGACGCACCACTCGTGGAGCTCGGACTTGGCACGGTAGATCCCACCAAACCGGTGATCCTTGTTGTCGGTCACAATGTCCCCCCTGCAATAGGAATTATCGACTACGCTCGTGAGCAGAAGATGACGAGCGAGATCGAGATCACCGGCATATGTTGTACTGCCATCGATCTGACCAGGTATAGTCCTGACGCGAAGATTATCGGACCAATATCCTGGCAGCTCAGATATATCAGAAGTGGTCTTCCTGATGTTATAATCGTTGATGAACAATGTGTCAGAGCAGATCTCCTTGCTGAGGCACAGAAGGTTCATGCCCCACTCATCGCGACAAGTGGAAAGAATTTTGCCTGACTTCCTGACCGGACCGGAGACGATCCAGATGCAATTGTTGATGATTTAGTCAGCGGAGTTACTCCGGGTGTACTCATCCTTGACCCTGAAAAGG
>JAZDKH010000131.1:0-3291 GCA_043803325.1 Methanobacteriota archaeon
TCGCCAATTCTTGATGAGGGAAATTTTCCATCGATCAGGGCAGGAACAAACACAACCGGCCATTCAAGACCTTTTGCCTGGTGAACAGTGGAAAGACGGACTGCGTCTATTGCGATATCCTGCTCACCATCCGATTCTTCATACCGCCAGTATGCATACAAGAACAGGAACCAGTGGAGATCACGGACCATCTTCAAAATATCCCCGGTCTTCCCCCCGTAATTCTGGGAAGATTCAAAGTCGGCAAGAACCCTTCCAAAACTGGCGATGTTGCCCATCACAACGGCATCTTCATCATTATCCGGAGATAAGGCGTGAAATCCAAGAATCGAAAGAAGATTGTAATATGCGGTAGTCATATTTCGATATGCAACATTCTCAAGAACAGTAATCTTCCAGTATCCGAGTGTTTTCCTGACTACCTCTTTTGTATATACTGATGGCACTACTGAAAACCAGTCATCAATCGCTGAATCCAGGAGATGATCCCCGGATATTGTGTTCTTTCGGTCTTTGATGGATGCCGGGAAGAAACCCTTTGGAGAAAGCCAGCAGAAGATCTTTGCCAGAGCCAGGATCTCCTGTCTTTTGAAAAGCCCGACCTGACCACTCAGGATGAAAGGAATATGATACCTTCGCAATGTCTGGATAAATGGAGTTGCGCTGTTGTTTACACTCCGAAGCAGAATTCCAATATCCTGGTACCTACATGAGCCGGAGTTCACCAGTGAGAGGATCTGATCGGCTACCCCTTCAGCCTCATCCCCGGAAGTCGGATAATCGATCCGGTACACAGCACCGGCATCAGGCCGTGTTGCAGTCATTGGTTCATACGGTCCGGTCCTGAAGTGAGAGGCAAGGGTATTTGCAACTGATACTATCTGTCTTCCGCTTCTCCGGTTTTCAGGAAGCACGATATCGTAGACATCCGGATAGAATGTGGCAAATCGCTTGAAACATCCTTCATCAGATCCTCTCCACTGGAAGATAGTCTGCCGCGGATCACCGACAACAAAGATTGCCTTTTGCCCTATGGTTCTGATCAACGCTTCCTGTGCCGGATTGATATCCTGGTATTCATCCACAATCAAATGGCTGATGGTCCGGGTCACATCCGGTGAGGCATGCAGATGATTGAGAGCGAGTGTTATCATCCGGTCAAACGTGAGCAGGTGGAACTGATCCAGATACTCTTCATATGCTTTGACTGAAGCAAAAAATTCAGGAGCTTGTTTTTTAATCTCATCCCGGGAGAGGAGATCGTTGTATAGCACAGAGAGACTCTGCCTGAATATAGATGCCCGATCGGTGGTATTTCTCCCGGTTGTAAGACATATCCGATCAGATATATTGATTAAAAGAGCCATCTCCTGGTTTTCATCCAGGACTTCCCATGATCCATATCCATATTGTTCTTCCAGGATCCGGTTACAAAAACCGTGGATCGTTCCGATATACATGTCTCCAAGCCGGTTGTAAATCTCCACCGCTCCAAGTCCCAGAACACGTTTGAATATCCGGTTTTTCATCGAAGCAGCAGCCTTCTCAGTAAACGTGAATGCTACAATCGATGAAGGCGAAACATATTTTTCAAAGAGCAGATAAAGAACCCTCCGGGTAAGTGTTTCAGTCTTCCCGGCCCCCGCTCCGGCAATGAGACGGATGTACCGTGTATCTGCCAGAACTGCTTCCTGTTGTGAATCAGAAAGAGGATGAGGCTCTCTCAGTATTTGATTGATATAGGATGGGGTCATTCAATATTGAAGAAATCTCTGTATCATCATTATTTAAACTAGCAGCATATTAACTAAAATATAGTTATATTGAGATTGATTTTATTAATCTGAATTAATTTATATGTATTATTCATGTGAATATTCACTATATTCGCGATCATATATTGAAGGTTTAAAGAGAACACATCGTGAGTAAGGAGAAAATCCATTTTTAAGATAATATTGAACATTACTCTCGTTCGTTTGGACTATCCATTCTGTTTTTGGATATATTCGAATGCATCGTGCTAATAATTCTCTTCCTATTCCCCTCCTTTGAAAATCCGGATCAACAACAAGGTCGTGAATCGTTGACCTGATTATTTTATCGGATAAAACTCTAACTACCCCTACTAATCTATCCCCATACCATGCGGATACTACCATTGTTGAATTAATAAAAGGTAGATTAAAATATGTTATCATCTCCTCTGTTTCAGATCCATCACTCCAATGAGCAGATATAAACAGATCCCGTAACTGATCGATTGGAAGTTCTTTCCTCTCTTCATTAAAAATAATATCAAACATATGTAACGGTCCTCGTTGTTTTCTTTGGAAATTATCGAATAACATCACAACCCAGATATTTTTAAGTCAAAATGACAAATAGCAAAAAAATATCTTACAGATGGTCTTAGGGCGAATAATATTTCTCATTCACGTCTAACCCGCCACATCAGGTTGATTCAGGATTATTCTGCCCTAAAACCGTTTTAAATCATGATGCATACCTACACCGGTTTTGCAAGTTTGAATTTGACTATCAACAACCACCCGATGAGACACACGAGCCCGACTGCTCCATTTATCATACCGATGTTCACTACAAGGTCTTCCCCGATAACAGAGATGAGAACCATCCCGATACTACCGCAAAACATAAACAGGCAGTTGATCAGGGAAGATGCAGAACCAGTGTTCTCTGTCTGTTGCCCAAGCATGAGGTAGGTACTCCCTGGCCGCATACAACTACTCATCAGGGACGCAGGGAGAAGCAATAGGGCAAATATCAGGGGTGAACCGGTTCCGAAGAGACATATTAGCACACCGCTGAGAAAAATGATGACAAATGCGGAACTGATGATCCATTTAAGCGTGAGGAACCGGCTGATCCAGATGAAGAAGAGGGCACCGGTTATCGAGGCAGTTGCATTAAGAGCAAAGTAATAACTATACCATTGTTGAGAAAGCCCGAATGTCTGTTGGTAAATATACGAGGATCCTCCGACAAAGGCCAGCGTAGAAATACCAGTCAACGAGAATATGAAAAGGAGCGAGGTAAAACCCGGGTTGCCCAGTACCGTTCCCAGGCGTTTGAATGACTGCAATATGGTGCCGGTTTGCCGATGAGGAATCGTCTCCTCAAGCAGGAGACATCCCAGCATAGAGATCATACCGATGATGGTGAGTGCCCAGAAAAGGCCACGCCATGAGGTAAATGAAAGCAGAAAAGCACCAAGAACCGGCGAAACAACCGGTGCTAGGATCATCGTCGACTGGACAAGGGCAAGTA
>JAZDKH010000132.1:0-12015 GCA_043803325.1 Methanobacteriota archaeon
TATTCAAAGGAGATATCCCGACCGCGCAGAATCTATTTGCAAGATTAAGACCCCGGATATGACTTGATTTCTCATAGAGTTTATTTGCACGGGCCACAGTTTAAGAATTTGCACTTAATTTGAGTGATCCTTTGGAACTTAGTCCCTATTTTAGTAATATCTCCCTGAATTGGGTAATAATCCTGGATTAGAATCTCTTTTAATTCAGAATTTTAATTGGAATTCATGAATGATCAGCATTTATGCAATCCGGGAGCAATACTCACTGATGTTTCCGAGAATATTCATGTTTGCAGGTATATGGCTGCTAATCTTCTCTTTATTTATTCCTGCAGTTTGTTGCATCATGGTCTCCCCTGATTCATCTGATATTGATACTGCACGGATTTTAGCAAAAAAAGCAGTAGAATATGAGGAGTCAGGGATGCATGACCTGGCGATATCTTCATATTCATCAGCATTGCGTTCTTATCCGAGGTATGCTGATGCCTGGTCAGGTATGGGTTCAGTTCTTAGTAGGCTTGGCAGATATAAAGAGGCACTGATTGCTCTTGATCAGGCTATTGCTCTTGATCCTCGTGATTCCGTGGCATGGTATAGCCGTGGAGTGGTTCTTCAACATCTGCAACGATATGAGCAGGCGAGACAGGATATTGATGAATCACTGCGAATAAGTCCGAATAATTCTTTTGCTCTGGCACGTCTGGGTGAAGTTCAGCTCAGTCTCGGAGATTTTGAAGGAGCCTTAAGATCTTTTCATGCATCCGCCTCCGTGGATCCTTCAGATGGATCAGCGTTTGCAGGTCTTGGTGAAGCCTTCTATCATCTCAATGATTACAGTAACGCAAAGAATGCAACCATTATGGCTCTTGATCTCTATCCTGATAATCTACGGGCATGGCAGGTGATGGCAGATATCGCTGATGCAGAAGGAAAAACAGACTGGGCTGCCTATTATCGACGGACTGCAGTGGATATTGTAGTATATGGTCTGACGATGCCTGAGTATGCCAAAGCTCTGGCTCTTGAACGGGCGTTCTTGTATACCCGGTCTCTTTTTGCGTATGATAACGCGATACAGAAGTATCCTAATGTGGCTATCATTCGGGTGAGCAAAGGTGAGGTTCTGAAGAAACTTGGGAGATATGATAAGGCACTGCAGTCATATAACCAGGCTGTTGAACTGGATCCTCAGAATGCCGATATACGGTTGCAGCGGGATCAGATGAAGGAGATGATTCAGTAACAAGAAATTCGCTGGAGATAACATCTATCGGATGATATTGGCCTGATATGAGCACAAGAAGAACTCTGAATTCTCTCTGAATTCTTTCTGTCACCAGTATTTCAGCAGATATTTTATAACTTCTGGCAGGGAAGTACAGATAACGATCCATATGCTTCACACCCGAATCCCTTTTTTTTATCAGCTAATTTTGATCACTATAATTATCGCAGGTATTGTGCTTGTTATCATCACTGGTCTCTCTTATATCGCAGTAAATACTGGAATCAGGCATATTGAGCAGGCAGGTGCTGAAGATACTACAGGCCGCTTCCTCCTCCTCCTTGAAAGGGAGATCGATTCGCTCAATCAGTCGACTCGCGAATGGGCAGTCTGGACTGATACCTGGAATTTTCTGGACGGATATTACCCGGGTTTTACCAAAGATAATCTCAAAGAGAGATTTTTTTCTGAGAGAGGGCTTTCATGGCTTCTATTTTATGATGCTACCGGTCGGTTGGTTTTATCAGTTCAAGCGAATCTCACTGAGCATCCCCCTTCAACTATCCCTCCTGCCGGGTTTGATGAGATGTTGAAGAGATATCATTTGACTACTCCGATGGAGAGTGACATGCATCGGTCAGGCCTTCTCCCCTTCGGAGATATACCAATCCTGGTCTCTGCTTATCCGGTTCTTAAAAATGATGGTTCAGGCCCGGTGAAAGGAACTGTTGTAGGGGTCCGGATATTGGATCAAGTTACAACTGATCAGATGGGTCAGTATCTTCCCGGTCAGTTTACGTTCTCGGTCATACCCCCGGATCAATTGAATCCCTCTATGAAGAATGAGTCTGTATCAAAGATCCCCTATGAGCTTGATGACGAAATTGGAGTTTTAAATACTAATACTGTAATACGGGATATTGAAGGCAAGCCTGCATTCCTTTTCTCATTGAAATATCCTTTATATGGCCCTGTTAAAGCCGAGTTGATAAGTATCCTCATGGTAGTAATCATAAGTGGATTTCTTTGTTTCGGTATCGCCGTATATTATGGATTTACCCGGTTTTTTATCAGTCAGATAAGAAAAATAAGTGAAAACCTTGTAATTGCGGCTGAATCGGGTGAGGTACCCTTAAAATGTCCTTCGGATCTTTCTGCTGATCTATCCTCTCTTTCTGGTACAACAGACCGGGTACTGAGCACCCTTGAGAAAAAGCAGAAAATTTTCGCCAGGACGGAATATTCTCAAAGGGCAATTAATATCCGATGGGAAACTTTGTTTATTTCTGCTGCTGAGGAGATTCTCATCGGGGATGAAGACGGTCCACTTATCTGTAACCCCCGATTTGAGGAGACTATCGGGGTATCTTCTCATAACATTATCGGTATGAAGATCGAGGATTTACCATTTAACTCTATCATCGGGGATGGAATACATACCCTGCAGGAGATATGGGATCAGGAAAAGATGGATGGTGAGCATTTTATCTGGAAGATCTATCATGAGGCAGAAAATGCGGATGCTCATAATGAAGTGATTCTGGATGCGAATCTCCAGTTTGTGGAGATGGATGGGAGAAAACTCCGGTTCCTCATCGCTCATAATATCACTGAAGAGATGCGACTGCGGGATGAGCAGGAGATAGCAATCAGACAGATTGATCGGAATCTTGGACAGTTAGCAGCATTGAATGATGAAATTCGAAATCCTTTGACGCTAATCGCTGCCTGGACTGAACTTGATAACCCTCCGAGCAGGGCGAAGATCATGGAGGGGGTGAGACGGATAGATGAGATTATTGACCGGATAGATAATGGGTATGTCGAGTCAGAGAAAGTGCGTAAGTATCTACATAAGAGTATCGAAGGGTATCGGGTAGACAGGGATAACCATACCTGATATAGATATATTATCCTTCTTTCCGCTCTCTGATGTTTGAATCTGGTATCACTATCCTTATGGTCGTTGATCACCAATATAAACAGATTTGATTCCATCTGATTCTATGTCAATACACCTCGCTCATCAGGCTGGCGAGAAGAATTCAATTGCTCGTCTCTCTGTCTTCTCTAATACCGGACTCGTGATCCTCAAACTTGTTGTGGGTCTTGCGCTTGGCTCAGTGAGTATCATATCTGAAGCTATCCACTCCGGAATGGACCTCATAGCTGCAATAATTGCATTTTTTTCAGTGCGAAAGTCTGCTATTCCTGCTGATGATGATCATGCCTTTGGTCACGGGAAATATGAGTCGATATCCGGCATGATTGAGGCGATTCTCATCTTTATTGCAGCATTACTCATTATCCGTGAAGGGATTGTCAAACTTATTGAACCGGGTGAAGAGTATATGGATCCGACTCTGATGCTGGCTGGTATCGCAGTCATGGGGGTATCAGCGCTGGCAAATGCGTATGTCTCCTCCCGGTTGATGAAAGTTGCAAAAGCTACCGATTCTGTAGCGCTTGAGAGTGATGCCTGGCATCTCCGGACCGATGTCTACACGTCGATGGGTGTCCTTGGTGGACTGGTTCTGATCCGTATCACCGGAATTCAGATTCTCGATTCTCTTGTTGCGATATGCGTTGCTTTGATCATCATGAAGGCTGCGTATGATCTCACCAAAAAGACTTGGAATGATATCATTGATCATCGACTCTCTGACGAAGAAGAGGATCGGATCAAAGAGATCATCTGTGAGCATTCATCTGAGTACGTAAATTTTCATGGCCTTCGCACACGCCGCTCTGGGCCACATATCTTCATTGAGTTTCATCTCGTGGTAGATGGAGGAGTACCGGTATTACAGGCTCATGATCTGACCGATCATCTTGAGTCAGATCTGAAGATTGAGTTTCCCCGGTCGTATACGACCATCCACATCGAGCCCTGTAGGGATTCATGCAAGGATTGTAGTTCGTTCTGTGAGTTCGGAACCGGAAATCAGAAAGAGTAAATTGATATCTTCTTCGGATTTTCCCTCAATGTCTGACAGGATAATGAGCCCATGGGTATTCTGATAGAGAAGGAAAGGGTATCAGGTGGAGATGATGAATCTGTTCTTATATGTAGTACTCATCCTTCCTGATCCGGAAATGATTAGACGGACAGAATACACTCCACTCTTTTTAAAAGTGTATACCGGGTTTTTCTGATACGAGACTCCTCCATCGCCAAAGTTCCATGCCCATGATGTTGGTCTCCCGCTAGAAGTATCCAGGAATTGGACCCTGAGTGGTGTTTTTCCGTACATTGGAGCTGCGATAAATGAGGCGGAAAGGATCCCCGGTGTATATGTTGGTGTAGGGGTGGGTGTCAATGTGGGTCTAGGGGTATATGTTGGTGTAGGTGTGGGCGTCAGTGTGGGTCTAGGGGTATATGTTGGTGTAGGTGTGGGCGTCAGTGTAGGTGTAGGGCTTGACCCACCCATCGCTCGTGCTGCATTTAACCTCCCCCCGGAATTGACTTTCCCAATCAGGCTGGCCAGCTGATCAACAGTCCCGAGAATTCGACTTTTTATCTGCAGGTTGGACATTCCCGGGTTTGCAGTTTTCAGAAGAGCGGCTACTCCTGAGACGTAGGGTGTTGCCATGGATGTCCCGGAAAGGTACTGATATTGACCATTCTTGTAGGTGCTCCGTATCGTAACCCCGGGAGCCCCCAGATCGACAGAGGAGACGCCATAGTTCGAGAACCCGGCAAGATTATCACGGTAATCCGTTGCTGCAACTGATATGATATTATTGCTTGTGTATGCAGATGGATATTGGGGGGAGCTGTCGGTATTTACCCCTGAGTTTCCAGAAGCACAGACAATTACCGCGGGTGACGCATCAATAGCATCCTTGAGGGCCTGAGTATACTGAGTACCTCCCCATGAATTTGATATGACTGAGGCACCCATTCTGTTCGCATAGAGGATGGCAGAGATCGCATCTGAAACATATCCGTTCCCTGAGGAACTCAAGAACTTGAGGGGCATTATCTTCGCATTCCAGCAGATTCCGGTAACCCCAATATTGTTATTCCCTACTGCTGCTATCGTCCCGGCACAATGTGTCCCATGACCGTTGTCGTCCATTGGATTGTTATTTTTTGATACAAAATTCCACCCGTTGACATCGTCAATATATCCGTTTCTATCATCATCAATCCCGTTATTCGGGATCTCACCGGGGTTTTTCCAGATGTTTGCTGCAAGATCCGGATGGGTATATTCTACTCCGGTATCTACCACCGCTATGACAATTCCGGATGTTCCCGTTGTCACTCCCCAGGCCTCGGTAGCCTTGATATCAGAGCCCGAGGTCCCATAAAATGGTGCCTGACCTGTGTTCTTCAAACCCCAGAGGAGAGGGAAATCCGGGTCATTCGGTGTCCGCGCTGCAGATATTCCCACGTTAGTCCCAGTAGCAGATACTTTGATCGGTTGTTCTTCGGGAGAAAGGAAGATTTTGTAGTCTGGCTCGGCATAGAGAACGGCCGGATTGTCATTATACTCTTTTACCGCGTCACTAACAGAAGATCCACTTACCTTGACTACCTGTATCCCTGGTAGTCCACTGGCTGAGTAATCGGCAACAACCGATGCTCCTACTTCTGCATTCGCTGTTGACATAACAGATGGTAGAGCAGACATAGTACTCATCGTATCTGTCTTATACTTTACAATGACCCGGTCGGTTGCATACTCTGCAGATACCTGAATTTGATTTGAACCCGTTTTTATTCCCTCTTGAATAAATTGGTTCTGTATCGGCTGTATCACCTGATAAGGGATTGATAATTCGGTTGCGCTTTGTCCTGGTGTGGTGGAAGACACTCCGGGATATGAGATACCTGAAATAAAAACAGGTGCAGTTACCGTTTGTTCAGAGAATGGTTGCGCTATGGCTGTACTCTCTAAAAGCATCACCATTAAAAGAAACATTGCGCTGAATGTTAAAGATCTTCTGATATTCATGCCCATCATCCAGATGTTAGACTTCTGACCAGATATTAGCGCTTATCTGGACAAGAAGTTTCTCTATCTAAATGGATTTGTATCCTCTTAATACAAGGTTTTACCTGGATCGGAATTCCAGGTAAGATGAAAATCAGTTTAATCTGATATATATGATTCATTTTCGGGTTTCGGATTTATTACCTGATCTTGGTTTTTCCCTTGCTGATATTGAAATACCGGAAGAACTTAATTAATAGTACTGATCCGGAAGCCGGGTTTAGGGAGCTATCCATCTATGGGTGATATACTCTGCCCGAAATGTAATTCAAAAGACACCGATTTTGACGATCTGGTCACTACTGATAGCGGCAGTATGGTTGCAAAGTGTAGTTGTAATGCTTGTAAACATAAATGGGATGCGCCGTTTGGCCTCTGATCCTTGTGTTCTCATTCATGTGTTATACTTTGGGATATGTTCATTTTTCTCAGAATTGGCTGTGTTAAGTAAAAAAAATAAATGGAGAGTTTTATTGATGGAAGGTAATTCATGGTGTAAGTCGGATTCATACAGTATCGGTGGAGTACTCCTTGCCCTGTTCATCCTCTCCTGGGGAGTAATATGGCTTGGGAATGATATTGGATGGTGGAGTCTGCAGTTTCCATTCTGGCCGATTGTTGTGATCATCATCGGGCTGGCCATTCTCCTTCATGAAGTGCGTAAGACCATCAGATAGTATGATTATGTGATTCCTGTGGGATTTGACCATCCCTGTTTTCCTTATGAAAGGCGACCGTTAGCATTTCTGGCAATAATTCCCATAAAAAGACAGTCTTCTGCAGGTATCTGCTCAATACCTTCATAATCACCAATTTTAAGTTCGAGTCCTCGGACAAGGACGGCTGGTATTCCCTCATCTGCCTCCCCCATCAGGAGTTCTGCTGCTGATGCTATGTTATCTGCTATTGCCCGTCTGGTTACTTTGAGTTCTCTCCCAAAGAGATCCGTTCTTCCTCGCTCATCTATCACGGCAGAAATGCCTGAACACCCGATAGCAACACCGCTGCAGCCATATCGCATCGGATGAGTCCGGCTATCGATAACGAGTACAGCTATCCGGGCTCCTGTTTTCTGATGTATCTCATTTCTTAATGAATGAGCACTATGATTTGGATCTGTAGGAAGGAGGGTGACATACCCATCTGGAGCGTTTGACCCATCGATGCCTGCATTAGGGAGGAGATTTCCCTGGGAGGTACAGAGAAGAAATCCCGGAATTCCTCCTATAATTGCGTCTGATTCGTGAAGAATAGTTTCAGCAAGTCGAGGATCAATATCATACTGGTGGGCGAGATCATAGGCTTCAGGCGATGGATTTTGCTCTGCGAGGCATATAAGTCTGCCTTCTGATGTTGCGAGTGCAGACTCAGCGATGACCAGGATATCTCCGTTCATGAAGAAAAGATCCTGCATTGCCATCCCCGAAAAAATGAGGGGGAGTATCGGAGCTCCTGATGTGATTAGCTCTGTCTGGATGCCATACAATTGGCAGGCGGGTGGCAGAATTATGCCCCCTGAATACACGATATGACCGTTACCAGATCACGAGTCTCTGGAACGTCATGGCATCGTATCATGGCAGCTCCTGCCTGTATGAGGCAGGCTGTCACCCCGAGGGTCCCGGCAAGTCGATCTTGTGGTTCTCTCCCGGTTGCAGATCCGATAAAGGATTTCCTGGATACCGCAGCAAGCAGTGGTCGGTCAAATACATGAAGTTCGGTAAATCTTCTACAGAGTTCAAAATCCTGTTCCGATCCCCGTTCCAAAATCCATCTGCCGATTGCCGGATCAAGAATATATGAGGGAATTTCTGCGTTCATGGCTCGTTGTGTTACTTGAGATAAGGCAGAGATGGTTTCAGAAAATGTGATGCTGTCACCAGGTGTTTTTGTCGTTGCCATCAGAACTGCCGGAAGACCGCTATCAGAGATATTGTGTGCCATCACCTCATTTATGAGTCCTGATATGTCATTGACTGCATGGATCTCATGCTTCATGGCTTCTTCTAAGACTTCGGGATGCATCGTGTCGATACTGATGGTGATCCCTGACCCGTCCAGAGATCTCAGTGCGTGGGCAATCCGTTTCTTCTCTTCCTGGATAGAAATAGGATTACTCCCTGGAGCTGTACTCCGTGCTCCGATATCGATAATATCTGCACCTTGTGTGATCATCTCTTCTGCTTTCTGTCGAATTTTGTCTTCAGACACATATGATCCTGAAAAAAAAGATTCGGGACTGATGTTGATGACACCCATCAGAACAGGTCCGGCTCCGCCTATGCGGATGCCGTTTATCGTGCAGGGCCGCATCGCAAACGAGTCGCTTCTACAGTATTCTCCATCAGTGTTGCAATTGTCATCGGTCCGACCCCTCCGGGAACCGGTGTTGTAGCTCCTGCTATCTTGCTCACTTCGTCAAAATCCACATCCCCACACAGCTTCCCGTTCACCTGATTTGTACCAACATCTATCACGGTAGCTCCGGGTTTCACCATATCAGCAGTAACCATGTGGGCTTTTCCTGCAGCACAGATTAAAATGTCGGCAGTTTTAGTTATTTCAGAGAGGTTGGATGTTTTACTATGACAGATGGTTACTGTTGCATCAGCAAGCAGGAGCAGGAGTGCCATTGGTTTTCCGACATCTACACTTCTGCCGATAATTACTGCATGAGCGCCGGAAGTTTTAATTTTATATTCATCCAGGATGGTCATTACTCCTTTTGGAGTACAAGATCTTGGTCCTGGAAGCCCGGAAATCAATCTACCAACATTTAACGGATGATATCCGTCAACATCCTTCTCTGGGAATACTGATTCTATTACCCGATGAGTATCGATTTGGGAAGGAAGAGGGAGTTGAACGAGGATACCGTCGATATCAGGATCCTCGTTGAGCTTCTTCAGACGGTCTAGGACATCACGGGTGGAAGCTTCCTGAGGAAGCTGGATATTTATTGACTGGATCCCCACCTGCTCACATGCCCGATGTTTCATCCTGACGTAGAGAGCTGATGCAGGATCCTCACCCACCAGGACAGTAGCGAGTGTAGGATGAAGTCCCTGTTCTAATATTTTCTCCTTCAGAAGCTCAAGCCTCCGTCCTGCGAGCCCTTTGCCGTCGAGTATCATACTTGATCAGGGTAGAGTGGGTACTGACTGGCCATCGTCTTGATTTCACTGCAGAGTTTTGCCTGAAGAGATTCATTTTTGATATCCCGGATCACTGCGGCGATCCAGTCACCAATCTGCTTCATCTCACCTTCTTTCATTCCCCTGCTGGTGACTGCCGGAGTTCCTACTCGCAGGCCACTTGTTACGAATGGGCTCTTAGTCTCATTTGGAATAGTATTCTTGTTGACCGTTATTCCAGCCCGTCCAAGTGCTTGTTCAGCCTCAAGTCCGGTCAGGCCAAAGTTGGTGAGGTCAAGGAGACACAGATGGTTATCGGTACCTCCTGATACGAGCCTGACTCCATGTCCTGTAAGACTCTCTGCGAGAGCCTGGGAGTTCTTAACTACTTGTTCAGCGTATTTTTTAAACTCCTTCGTTGACGCCTCTTTGAAACATACTGCCTTGGCTGCAACAATATGCATAAGGGGCCCACCCTGCATTCCCGGGAAGACCGCTTTATCGATTGGCTGCGCCCATTCTTTGTCACAAAGAACAAATCCGCCTCTGGGACCCCGAAGGGTTTTGTGAGTTGTGGATGTGGTAAAGGTTGTATGACCTACTGGGGACGGGTGAATCCCGGTAGCACAAAGGCCGGCAATATGGGCGATGTCTGCAACACAATAGGCATCTACATCATCCGCGATCTCTGCGAACGCTTTGAAATCAATCTCTCTGGGATATGCACTCGCTCCGCAGACTATCATCTTTGGCTTAACCTGCTTTGCCATCTCTGCTATTGCACCATAGTCCATAACTTCGGTCTTCAGGTCTACACCATACTGGTGTGCATCATATATCTGTCCTGAAAAGTTGACTGGAGAGCCATGAGAGAGGTGACCACCCTGAGAAAGATTCATGGAAAGTATCTTGTCCCCTGGTTTGATGGCACTGAAGTATACTGCCATGTTGGCCTGTGAACCTGAATGAGGCTGAACGTTTGCATGTTCCGCTCCAAAAAGAGAACACACGCGGTCACGGGCAAGGTTCTCTGCCATATCATGGAATTCACAACCGCCATAGTAACGCTTTCCCGGATACCCCTCTGCATATTTATTTGTCAGGATGGAGCCCATCGCTTCGAGTACTGCCCTGCTGGCAAGATTCTCTGATGCAATGAGTTCGAGACCGTTTATCTGACGTTCGGTCTCTTTTTTGATGATCTCTGCGATTTCTGGATCGATCTTTTCCAGATAGGCCATGTGCGTACAGATACTCACTAAGAGGGTAATATGGTTTCGAGGATTTGGGAATAATCCTGAATTTGTCTGAAAATGTAGTTTCTGATCTTCTGTCAATCGATAGACGTTAGAATTTTGGAATAGAATATTAATTCATTTCGTGGGTTTAGTAATTTTTTCGTATTTCGAGGCTAAATATGCATGATAATATATGTCCATTACGCTAATATTGGTACATCTAGTTTTTAAAAAACTACTTACGGGAGGGATTGAGGTATGAGTGATGATGGGAATGGAGGCTCTTCATATGAAGAGCGTATAGAGCGACTTGAACGGAGGGCAGCCGAGATGGATGCCCTTTTGAAAGGATTAACTGATGAGATGCTTGATATGAAGGCAGTGGTTATGAAGATGAAGAAAGACCAGCGGCCTGCCCCAGTAATTCAGGCTGTCAGTCCTCCCGCTCCCTCCCGGAATAAGACTTCAAGATCAGATGATTCAGAATTTGGACGGGAATCTACAGTTTCTGCTCTTGTGCAACCACCACGGGAGAAGGTTACTCTGAAGATGCAGCCAGACGGAACCCTTGCACCGGTACGGGATAATGGTGAAGAAATAATTATTGCTTCTGCTCGTGATTCCCGTTCTCGTGGAAAGGAAGGATCTGAACGGATCCAAAGTGATCTTATCATCGCTGAGGATACAGAACAGACTGATCAGAAGAAATAATTTGGTTGTACGGTGCCCGGACTTTGCACATCACTCATCTTGAGATTGATAATTTCAAATCGTTTGGTCGAAAGACCAAGATCCCTTTTTTCCCGGGTTTTACGATAATATCTGGACCTAATGGTTCTGGAAAGAGCAATATCATAGATAGTATTCTTTTTGTCCTTGCACTTTCGACATCAAGATCTCTTCGGGCTGAGCGACTTACTGATCTCATCAACCTGAATTCAGGTCGAAATACCGCAGAAGTTGAACTAACATTCTCCGACGGGACTATAATAAAAAGACGTATCAAACGGACTGACAGTACCTACTATAATTACCTCTATCTCAATGGCAGACCCTGCAGACAAGGGGATCTCCTGGAATTCCTTGCAAAACGAGGGATTGTTCCCCATGGCTACAACGTCGTTATGCAAGGAGATATCAACCGAATCATCGAAATGAGTGATCTTGAGAGGAGAAAGATCATTGATGAAATTGCCGGTGTAGCAGAGTTTGATCAGAAGAAGGCTCTTGCGTTTGATGAACTTGATCGGGTGCGGGTGAAGATACAAGAACAGAATGCGCATCTTGAGGAGCTGAGTGTCCGGCTTGTTCAACTGGAAAAACAACGGGTTCAGGCCCTTAGGTACCGTTCCCTGCAGGATCGGTTAAAGTATCTGACCAGTTGTCGTTCTGCTGCACGACTTATGGCGAAG
>JAZDKH010000133.1:0-4701 GCA_043803325.1 Methanobacteriota archaeon
GCCTGATGAGCAGCAGGTTACCATCGAAGTAGCCCGCATGCTTCGTGAGATATTCCTTCAACAGAATGCATACGACCCGGTTGACACGTATTGTGACATGGTGAAGCAGTTCGATATAATGAAGGCTATCAAGTACTATTCAGACCAGTCTAATACTGCCCTGAAAGCCGGGGTTATGACCGCACAGATCACCGGTCTGAAAGCGAAGTTGGATCTCCCTCAGATAAAGTACATCAAAGACTACAAGCCGGAGATGGAGAAGATCATGAAGGGAATGGAGACTGAATTTACTCAGCTCAGGGAGGCAGCCTGATGAAGGAATATCGGACAATCAGCCAGGTAGCCGGTCCACTGGTCTTCGTTGAGAAGACAGAACCAATCGGATACCAGGAACTGGTCAATATTGTTCTTTCTGATGGTACCGAAAAACGTGGTCAGGTTCTGGATACTTCAGACGACATCGTCGTCGTGCAGGTCTTCGAGTCAACCACCGGTATCGGAAAAGATACCGGAATCCGGTTCACTGGTGAGACGATCAAGATGCCGGTGGGCAAGGATATGCTCGGGCGAATTCTCTCCGGTGCAGGAAAACCAAAAGATGGTGGCCCTGACATCGTTCCTGAGAAGCGGCTTGAGATCACTGGTGCAGCGATCAATCCGTGGGCACGGGCATCGCCACGTCAGTTCATCCAGACCGGTATCTCAACCATTGATCTGACTAACACGCTGGTTCGTGGTCAGAAACTTCCGATCTTTTCGGGAGCAGGTCTGCCACACAACGAGATTGCGCTGCAGATCGCCCGTCAAGCAAAGGTTCCCGGCTCTGATGAAGAGTTCGCGGTCGTCTTTGCTGCAATGGGTATCACGAAAGAGGAAGAGAACCAGTTCATGTCTGAGTTCGAACGGACCGGCGCTCTTGAGCACGCTGTTGTCTTCCTCAACCTTGCAGATGATCCAGCAGTCGAACGTATCATTACACCACGTCTTGCTCTGACAACTGCAGAGTACCTTGCATTCGAGCTCGGATACCACGTGCTGGTCATTCTTACTGATATGACCAACTACTGCGAGGCACTCCGTCAGATCGGGGCAGCTCGTGAAGAAGTGCCAGGTCGTCGTGGATACCCCGGATACATGTATACTGACCTCGCGTCACTGTACGAACGTGCTGGTATCATCAAAGGGCGGAAAGGGTCTGTAACTCAGCTCTCGATCCTGACGATGCCAGGAGACGATATCACTCACCCAATTCCTGACCTTTCCGGATACATTACCGAAGGACAGATCGTGGTGAACCGTGATCTCCACCGGAAGGGTATCTACCCACCGATCAATGTGCTCCCGTCACTCTCCCGTCTGATGAACCTCGGTATCGGGAAAGGATTCACCCGTGAGGACCACAAAAAGGTATCAGACCAGCTCTATGCAGGATATGCAGAAGGTATGGACCTGCGTGGGCTCGTCGCTATCGTCGGAAAGGATGCACTCTCCGAGCGTGACCGTGGATTCCTTGACTTTGCGGATCAATTTGAGAAGCGGTTTGTTCGCCAGGGCAAAGACGAAGACCGGACGATTGAAGAATCACTTGACCTTGGTTGGGATCTCCTGAAGGATATGGCAGAAGAGCAACTAGGCCGTATCGACCGTGAAACAATCCAGAAGTATCATCCCAAGTACCGCAAAAAGGCGGAGTGAGCCTCCATGGCAGACATCAAGCCGACCCGATCTGAGTTCATCGACACCAAGCGGAAGATCAAACTCTCCCAGAACGGTTACAAGATCCTCAAGATGAAGCGTGATGGGCTGATCATGGAATTCTTCAAGATTCTGGAACAGGCGAAAGACTCCCGTGGCGCCCTGATGACAAATTACCTGCGTTCTCAGGAGATGATGGCAATCGCCAACACTATTGAGGGCACTATCGGGGTGAAAGCCGCTGCATTCTCCGTTCGTGAGAATCCGGAAATCACCCTGAAGAGTAAGAACATCATGGGCGTCGTTGTTCCTGATATCTCATCCACGAAGGTCCGCAAGGGGATCGCGGACCGTGGATATGGGGTGATCGGGACCACCCCGGTCATCGATGATACCGCGAAGGCTTTCGAAGAACTCGTCGAGGCGATCATCAAGAGCGCTGAGATCGAGACAACGATGAAGCGCCTTCTCAATGAGATCGAAAGCACCAAACGCCGGGTTAATGCTCTTGAGTTTAAGGTTATCCCCCAGCTCATCGTAACCAGGGATTTTATCAAGATGCGTCTTGATGAGATGGAACGAGAAGAGCTGTTCCGACTCAAAAAGATCAAAGCCAGAACCCAAAGTTAAATGATACATGAAACGCCTACGGCGTTTCATCTTTTTTTAGGGATTTCATCTCATCGTTTACTTCTGTAACCTTTCTTTCACTGTCATAACAATTTTCGCGAAGAAATCAACTCACCCAGAATAATCAGATACCAGCAAGGTTGTTCTAGCCCAGGACCCTGTATTGGTTGGAGAAAGGAATACCGTATCAAAACCTGAATGGGGAGGAACTGGGTCATTTCTCACTGATGGGAGCAGTTCTTCTCTCCTGCCGTGGTATTATGTCGAGACCAATAGTGCAGGATTACAACTCTACTATTCCTGGGGAGTTCTTGTTCAGGGAGGAAAAAAAACTTTGTCAGGATGGATCTCTGGTTTGAACCCGAGAGCGGTACGGTGAAGTGGATCATGCGGCCATATTCGATAAACAGCAACGGAGAACAGGCATTTGAGCGATTGTTAGCAACCCCGAGACCAGGAGACCTCTTTATCATCTACTCCCTGGTAATAGATCCAAGAGAAGCAACCACTTTAAAGAGATCGGGAGGATAACCTGGAGCGAAGGAATGCGGGTAAAGACTATGCAGATGCCCTGTGGTGAGTACGGTCTCCAGGTCACTGCGACTGACCTGACAGGTAATATCGGTGCGACTGATATAATTTCATCCTCGGTGCCATGTGACGGAGAGGGATGAAAAAAGGGGATATTGAGTTGCAATCTCACTATCAGTTCGTTTCTCCGTAATTGATGGGTTTTTGGGAATAGGCAAGATAATAACTGATGCTGATAAGGGAGAATAGATTACTCCATTCTCCCTATTCGATTGCAGATTTCAGTACCAGATCATTGGAGCGGGAGACTCGTATTTGATATACTGATTTGCCTCCTTTTTTATTTTAATCCCAGAATGCGGAGGATTTCCAGGCACATTCAGGAGATATTTATTAAAGCCCATCTCATAGCCTAATGTTGAATTCATCCGAAAATCTGGCTTCTATATCAGACCGCTATTTTTGTATAATAAATAAGATGACCAAACCTCCGGGTTAAAGCCTTACCAGGGCATAGCGGGTTGCTATAAAAACGTGATTTGGGCTCCATTTACAGAAAAAAGACTATGTTAATCCAGATGTTCTCTCAGTCAGATTTATAGAATCAAGTACTCCCCGAGATCATCATATGAATAACCAGGTTTAGATATATCAGATCAGAACACCGTAGGTCCAATGGTCCCACCCCGGATTGGTACCAAGGGCTCCGGAATATATCCCGGTTGAACGGTCTAGTGAAAATTCTCCCTGCATTCAGTTCGCTAATAATCAGTGACCTGATAGCAGTCCGGGCAGGGTCAGTCATGCTAACAGATGATGTTGTGCCTGATGAAACTCGGATATATCCTCTCTTCGCCACCGTACTATAACAGATAGTATTGCGTGCATAGAACCGGATAGTATAGGTTCCTACTTTTTTAAGGATGTACAACGGATTCTGCACCGTTGCCGTCCCCCCATTACCGAAGATCCAGTATTAGTTGGTTGGTGATCCGACAGAAGTATCAGTGAACTGCACCATGAAAGGGGCTGTTCCTGCTGACTGATTTGTCGTGAAATCAGCAATGATAGCGTTTGAAGATACCGCCCCGTTCAGTACTATCGTATGGTTTGCATAGATAGGTGATACCCGGTAGGCTTTGTCAGATGTAAGTGGTACGATAGTACCATCGAGGGTAAGATTACTGATAATAGCCCCGACTTGGGCACTGCAGGTGATGTCAGGTTCCCATTCGCCTTCACCGTAATTGAGCCTGATGGAGAGATGATGGCATATTTGTTTGCAGATCCATGGAGGATGAACGATCCCTGATCTGGATCAGCAATAGTAATTGCTCGCTGTTTCATCCCCGATTGTCCGGTTGTCTGATTCATTACCAAGATATCCTGCGGTTCGACAGGTTCTCCGATAAGGCTGAGGTTGATGATGGTGAGACCGACCCCGGAGATGGTGCCGTTGACACATCAATCGATAATTTTCTCATAAATTTATCCGGGTATTAAAGTTCCAAAAATCCATTTCGAGGTTTAACCTGGCTGCCTCCCCTCTGATATCATCAATGAAGGACTCAAAAAAACAGATCTATATGTTTGTATAAGGGACGGTAATATAATTATTTTTGACCCATTATAGGAACCCGGTATCGAGCATACGAGCCGTATGAAGCACTCTCATAATAATAACTCTGAAACCTGCGATCCTGAAAACAATTCGATAATTGCCATATACAAGATGCCGATAGTCAGTACCAAGTAACTCATTCTCAGGAATCCGTGAACAACGAAAGGGAAAGGTTTCCAGGGTATCAATCTGCTCTTCAAGATGGAGAATTAGGGATTGAGCAG
>JAZDKH010000134.1:0-2165 GCA_043803325.1 Methanobacteriota archaeon
CGATTTGAAATCCTGGTTCCTGAAGGAGCCTGGAGAATTGTAGAACAAAATGAAAAATCATAACAAATATGACCCCAATATTGGAAGCTCACAATCTCACTAAAATGTATGGAGATGTTACCGCCGTAAAAGAGGTCTCATTCTCCGTAGAAAGTGGATCACTATTTGGCCTTCTCGGACCGAATGGTTCTGGGAAGACAACGATGATAAAGATGCTTACTGGACAGATCCGTCCGACTAGTGGATCTGCAACAGTTAAGGGTCTCAATGCCAGTTCTGATCCAATCGGTGTACGCAGCCAGATTGGTATTGTCCCAGAGCAAGAAACGCCACCGAGTTTTCTGACCGCCATGGAGTATCTGGATCTCGTTGGGAATATCAGGAAGATATCTGATGTCGAAAAAAAAGCAGACTGGTGGTTTGAATTTCTCGATTATTCAGACAAAAAAAATGTCCTCTGTAAGGATCTCTCCCGGGGAACCAGGCAAAAACTGATGCTAACCCAGGCGTTCATTCACCAGCCAACCCTTTCACTTATTGACGAGCCGCTCATCAATTTTGATCCGGTAATTCAGCGAATAGTGAAAGATTATCTGGTAAATTATGTCAAATCCGGAAATACCATATTCATTTCCACTCATATTCTCGCCATAGCAGAAGAGATCTGTTCGGGGTTTGCTATTCTGCATAAAGGATCGCTCCTCCATATTGGAAAAGTATCTGATTTGTTACATCAGGGCAGACACCTGGATGAATTCTTCTTAAACCTTGTCAAAACGGAAGATCATGAGTAAACTCTTCTGGTACATGATGAAAGAGGAGTGGCGGATCCACTCTACCATGTTTGGAAGTCTGAGCTTTGCACTCTTTCCCATAATGATAGGAGGCATGGCATTCATGGGTTCTTTCTTGCTCCCTCTCATCAGAGCATCACTCCCATCAGGAAACCTCAGCATATTGCTTCATTCAAACTATCTTTTGCTCGGATTTATGGTCGGGGCATTCGGCCTTCTGGGAAATGAAGCAATGAATCGGAGATTTGGGCAAGCCAGTCTGATTGCACATGCTGTCCGGACTCTGCCTCTTTCAGATCGGTATATCTTCACTACCTTCGTCCTGAAAGACACGTGCTACTACTTTATCCTGTGGGTACTCCCGTTTGCGTTCGGTTTTCTTCTCGCATCTCCATTCATCGGTCTCCCAATTGTAATCCCCATCCTGCTTACGATCACCCTCACATTGTCATTCCTTACCGGACTTTCTGTAGTCTTCTTCCTCTCAACGATGTATGGTTATTCAAAACCGATATTGGGAGTTATCCTTGCAATATTTGCCATTGGAATACTCGCATACATCATGATAACCGGAAGTAATCCGGCGCTGCTCTTTCCTCCTGTGATGCTACTTCATGAGTTCTCATGGCTGACTCTGATTATCTCATGTCTTATTGTAGTAGTACTCTTTTTTATCTCAATCAGATTATTTGTACCAGAAACATCAGGAACATCAAAAAAATTTAGAAATCAGTTACTCCCCTTAACCAGACGATTGAAGATATTTCCATATCCCATCCTTGCAGCCAAAGATATTATCGACCTTTATCGGAGTGGGGGTGCAATAGGCCAGACACTTTTCTCATTTCTCATTCCACTCGTGGTTATCTGGTTCTTCCTCTCGCTCACCAGCGGGTATCTCCCGATTATCAATCTGTTATTTGTGTTTGCAATCACCACAGGAGTGATTGCATCTACCATGTATACCTGGCTTACGGCTTTTGATAGTTATAATACCTACTCCTGCCTGCCAGTGAGCGTTAAAACCTTGATAATCAGTAAGATATCAAGTTTCACCGTTCTTCAATTAATTCCAGCGATTTTTATTGCCTTCATCTCTCTGATATCAGGGCAGATTCTCTATATCATTCCGGTAATTGTTCTCTGTCTCTCAACTTCCTTCTTCGCCCTTTCTGTTATCGTCTGGCTCGCCGGACTGTCACCAAATGTACTCGTGTATGATATCAAAGTAATGATACGATATTTTTTTTGTATCGGGATTGCTGCCAGCCTATTCAGTTCACTTGCCTTTACTAACCCTTGGTTAGCCCTCACGTCAATTCTCCTGGCTCTCCCTGCTTGGATCCTAATCAAAAGAGGATTTATTAAGTG
>JAZDKH010000135.1:0-3134 GCA_043803325.1 Methanobacteriota archaeon
ATACAACTCGTTTATTGGCGATCTCAACCAGCTGATGTTCAGAGACAATGAACTCAGGCTTGTCCCGGTTGGTATCGGGTTTCTTCTGTTTGCTATTCTCCTGTTTCTCCCCTCTCTGGTTCCTGGTGGTATCTGTCTCTCCAGAAAGATAGCAGAAAAGGTGAATACATATCGTGGAATTTTTCTGAAGGGTATCTATATCATTGCAATCTGTGGAGGATTTGTCTTGATCACTTCACTGACCGGACATTCATTTCTCTCAATCCAATATCCTCTCCAGATGATCGGGATAGGGATCCTGAGTTTTTTTCTCATCCTCATGGGATTGTCGGAATTCTTTACCGCAAAAAGATTTCAACTTCTTGTCTTTGCAGCCGTCCCGGCAGCAATGCTCATCCTGGGAGTCACCCGGATAATCCCAGGTATGGATATACTCTGGTCAAATCAAATAGACCCACTCCGGTTCCTTGGATATCTCTGGCCTCCGATGGCCATCATTGCGGGAGCCGGCCTGGTGAAAATTTGCCCGGGGGAGCGATGGTGGCTGATCGGAGTCATGATGATGGGGGTGCTCTCACTACTGGCAGCCTTTCCATCAGTGGTTTTTATTGGTGAGACCTTTGATCAGAGCAGTCCGTTTTATGATAATCGCAGCTTGGTTATTTCCCATCCAGAGAGCGAGATACAGGCGATAGAATGGTTCGGGGTTCAGCAGGGGACGAAAGGGGCTTTGACATCTGATCGGTATGCCTTCTCCGCTGCCAGGTGGTTAAATACCCAGGGAAAGCAAGTGAACGGGCCCGTTTCCCGACCATCAGAGAGGAGTGAACCAGGATACTGGTTGCTTACGAGCCGGATGGATATATATGCAAACTTTGTTGAATGGCTGACAAAAACGCCCTATCCGGTAAGTCCAGGGGAGAGAGATGAGTTAGATAAGAATGCGATCCGGATGTATGATAATGGAGACTCGGTAATATACCAGGTCTGAAATAGGAACCATTTTTTGTAATACGCACCATAGCCGAGCTTTCAGATGTTCATATCGATGAGATTGTCTCTGATGATGTCGTTGTATCGAGAATATGCCTTCAAACCAAAAAATCAGACAGCCGCTGAATTTGCTCTTTTTGAATTTAGTGAGTAATTTCTCCATCACATCAAGACGTAAGATCAGAACTTTAAGCTTATACATGATAATTACCCCGAAACTATTTTGCTCCTGAAATTAATATTAATGAATAATATTTGGCTGATATTATGAGCAATATTGCAGAAGTCATCCGACATTTCCCTGGTGATCTTCAGGATCCCATATTACAATTCTGGGAAGTTATGAAAGATGAAATCGGAGTAAAACGAGAGGATTTTTCAGAACTCAAGAGTATTGTTCTCGATCTCGCAGAAGCTCAAAACCGTACCGAACATCGAGTTGAGGAACTTGCACAAGCTCAAAACCGTACTGAACACAGAGTTGAAGAACTAGCAGTGGCTCAAAAAGAACTCGCGGAAGCACAGAAAGAACTAACACAGGCTCAGAGAGATACCGAACGGTCACTCCAGCGTTTATCAAATAATATGGACTTTAAACTCGGGGGAATGGGAAGAAGATGGGGACTTGGTTCAGAGAGTTCTTTCAGGAAAGGGCTTGCTGAGATCCTTTCAGAAACCGGGTACGAAGTTTTCAATTATGTGGAAAGTGACACCGAAGGTGTGGTGTTTGGCAGACCGGCCGAGATCGAGATAGATGTTATTATCAAGGGTGGCAAAACAATTATTGTCGAGATAAAATCATCGGTAAGTAAGAGTGATGTATTTGTGTTTATGAAAAAGGCTGACTTCTATGAGCATTCTTCGGGAAGTCGGATTGACAGACTTTTCATAATCACCCCGTTCATTGATGATCCAGCCAGGGTTGTAGCTAACCAGTATGATATTGTCATCTGTGATTCGATTTCAGATCTGGGTTCTACCATTCAGAGAGTTTAATTTTCATGAAGACATTCGGTGTTTAATATCATTTGAGGCCAAAGATATATCGCGAAATTTTATACTGATTCCGGATTTCATTTTTTCGTGTAAAATGCCTTGATATTTGGGTCTGTTTCAGTTATAAGTTCTATAGAATAACCAAGGGATTGCCCAAATAATGAAAAGTAATCTGGGAAAACTCATTGAGCACAAAGAGGGTAAATTTTAGATTCCTCTGAGTTCTGTGTGCTCCGCTTGGTGACCTCTGTATTATTTCCTTTCTTTATGGAGGGAATAACCCTCTTGAATTTCAGACAGAACCAGGGTCACCCCTATCCATGAAAAAACACTTTAATTATTCAGCATAATTAATAAGTATGGAATGTGATGAGCCTCTGCGACTCAATATTCTCGTGAGAGGAACAGTCCAAAGGGTCGGATATCGTCATCTTATACAAGGTATTGCCAGAAAGCACCATATCACCGGACAAATAACGAATTTAGAGGGGTATGATGTACAGATCATCGCCGAAGGCAGGAATCGTAATCTTTCCCGATTTAAAAATGATATAATAATTCAGGAGCACCCGGTGTATGTTGAGAGTATCGAAGTTTTAGAAGAAACATACACAGGGGAGTATTCATACTTTAACGTGGTACGAGGTACACCTGAAGATGAACTGGCAGAACGTCTTGACTCAGCAATAGCAATATTTTCTAGAATGGAGAAGAAGCAGGATTTTTCGATCGGGCTCCAGAGGGAGACTTTAGAACTACAGAAAGAAACTACTGGACTTCAGAAAGAGACCTTAGGGCTTCAGAAGGAAACATTAGGTCTTCAGGGAGAAACTCTGGATGAGGTTAAGGGCATCCGCCAGGATCTTAATAAAACCTTAACACAGGAGATTGCAGAGGTTCGAATTGAACTAAGGGAGATGCGTTCTGCTCTGATTCAGGCAGGTATTATGAAGAGTGTTCTCTCCTGATTATTGCTGCTTTTTCTTTTCTGAGTATCTACCTGGCTCTAAGAAAATATTCGCAGGATGTATATCATGAGAAATTTAGAGACAACGGTGATAATATTTTTTCCGGTTGCCCGATTAGCATCCTTTCCCATGAAAATCACTTAAGAATTATTTAACTCTCAATGCCAATTAACCGCC
>JAZDKH010000136.1:0-6265 GCA_043803325.1 Methanobacteriota archaeon
TCATATGGTTCAGAATAATGTGGATAATCGACTTTCAATCCAGTATGTAAACTCAAAATACAACAATGGAGGGAACTCACCCTTCAGCACAGCCAACTTTGCCTGTAATGGAGGTACGGCATCCAACTTTGCGTCATTTTATAATTTCGTTGGTAAGTACGGAGGGAATAAATTCGTGATTCCCTGGTCAAACACAAACGCGGCTTTTCAGGATGGAAATGCCACAGGGGGGCATACCTTGGTAAATGCTGATTCTATTTCGGTGGTACCGAAGTACGCGATGAATACTATGTCAGCCAGTCGGGTAAATACCCTTGATCTTACCCAGAACACCGCAATATCAAATATCAAAAATATTCTTGATAATGGAAAAGCAGTGTACCTTCAATTTAATTTACCAGATCAAAGTTCATGGAACGCTTTTAATAATTTCTGGTCCACAGAAAGTGAAGAAGACTCTTTCTTTGATATAGATCAATTTGCAGGGAGAGAGTATACAAGCTCCGGAGGTGGCCATGCAGTGCTGGTAACCGGGTACATTGATGATGGAACTATTGGATTCTGGCAATGTCTGAACAGTTATGGTGCTCCGACAAACCGCCCGAACGGAGTGTTTTACATTGATATGTATATGGATTACTCGGCTACCTACCCTGATGGTTCTGATCTCCTCCCGGTAACCACGTGGCAGACAGTAGATGTCACCTATGTAGGAGCGGAGCCTACTCCTACCCCGAATGAAACGGTGATCCTGACCCCGGATTTTGAGATATCTCAATCATCTGGTTACCCCCCACTTACGGTTCATTTTACCGATTTATCAGATGGAAGTCCATCATCATGGAGATGGAATTTTGGTGATGAGGGAGGTTCTACTATGCGGAATCCAAATCACACCTATGCTCAACCCGGACGATATTCGGTATCACTCACGATCGGAAAGGGAGGGCAAACTGCAATCACCGAGCAAAAAGATGCTGTTACCGTAAAAATACCATATGTGAAAATCTCCCCCTTTCCTAATCCGGATGGTGGCTTTTATCCGATCCCAACCGATCAAGATGGTGACGGAAGGTTTGAAGATATAAACGGTAATGGATGGCTCGAATTTACGGATCCTATCGTTCTCCTTGAAAACATGGAGTTTGCCATGAAGTCAGAACCGGTCCTGCAGTTTGACTTTGACAACAGTGGTTTCATCGGATATGGTGACATCGTAGCACTGCAGAAGATGGTGTAATCATGAAAACTAAATATTTTATCCTCGGATTTCTCTCCACCATGTTTATATTGGCGTTCATCGTGAGTACTGTATCAGCAGTTACCCAACCGCTCCTCTTCTTTAATCCGGATGTGGTTGAGAGCAATACCGGTGATGATGACACGGTGCTCCTTATGATGGATGGGGCCTTACGTGGTCTTTCCGGATATGGAGTCATTATTAGTATCGATAGTCCTGATATCGCTGAAATTACCTGTATGAATCTTCCGGTCTGGATCGGCATGAAAGATGTCCAGCAGATTAACAGTACCACCTTCCTCGTCCAGGGAACAGACATCGGTGATATGCAGAATCCGGGAGCGTTGCAGATCGTTATAGCAGATATTAAGATTCATGCAAAATCTCCAGGATATGCTAATATTGTTGCAACCCCGATAGCGATTGATGATGATGAGAAGGGGAGATATCAACCTTCTCCTGCTGCAGGAAGTATCGTGATCACTGGGGCCGGACCAGTCCCTATTATCCCAATGTCTTCATAAAAATTCAACTTTTTTTCTTTTTCCATTACATTTACCTCGGATAACCACACAAACGGCCAAATCCGCCGAATTCATATACCGATTATTATAAGAGAAGGGCACCTACAGTACTACAGATTCTATGAGGGGCATTACTTCACGAACCTTGATTGTTCCTTTCTTATTCATTATAATGCTGTCCATACACGTTACAGCAGTTCCACCACTCCCAGCAGAATTTTACGGGACACTATCCGTTGATGGAAAACCTGCCCCAATTGGGACGGTAATAACTGCTCAGATAAACGGAGTTGAAAAAGGTTCCATCGTTTCAATAGTAGACGGCTTTTACGGTGGCCCGGGATTATTCGATATCAGGCTTAAGGTGAATGTCAGCGAAGAAGAATACCGACCTGGTGAGCTGAAAGTAGTCTTTATGATCAATGGTCAGCAGGCAACCCAGAATGTTGACTTTGAACCAGGGAGTTCAAAACAACTGGATCTGTCAACCGGGAGTGCTACAGTGACAGGGCAGCCAACAGGGATAATTACCCCCTCTGCAACGATAGCCATGGTTCCAGGAAATACTTTGGTACCTACCGGATCCTCCGAAGTGCCTTCTACCGGGACCAGCACTATTACCTATGGACTTGAACAACCAAAGACCTTTAAAGCAGATGATGGGCTGGCTGAGTTATTCTTTACCAAAGATACTATGCTCTTCTCTCCAGATGGACAGTTCCTCAATGTAGTTGGTCTTCGACCAAGAATAATCAATGATCTTCCTCCATTCCCATCAAATCAATCACTCATATTTACCGGATATGCATATGAAATCATCCCGGAAGGGACATATTTTAATCCAAAAGGAGTTCTGACTCTCAAATTACCTCCAGATCGGGCATATGAGATCATAAACGCAAGTCCGGTCATCTATGAGTATCTACCCCAGACAGCGGCATGGGAACCGGTGAACACCGCTTCAAATATCTTTACGAACCTGATTACTGCTGACATATATGAAGCAGCCATTTATGGCCTGTTTATCCCTTTAAAAAATGCAGAGAAGGTGAATACTATAATTCCTCAGTCAGCCGTAATAGAAGGAAGTATTCTTTCAGGTCAGGCATCTGATCTCATTCAGTCAAACCAGACAAATATTGCTCCAATTATTACCCCCCAAAGCATCATCACCCCCCAGGATATCATAACTCCCCTTCCATCCCCGGAAGTCACAACCCCTCAAGAACCTGATACCCAGGTGTTCACCCCTGAACCCACAAAGTCTCCAAATATAGAGGAACCTGATGTACAGCCTGTCCAACCATTCCATATTCCTGGTATGAACCTGATCTCTATATTGGTATCTGCGATAAAGAGTAGACTATCTGGCCCTATTCTTACAGTTTTAGGGTTTATTGGGATCATTGCCGTTATAAATGTACTAGTATATGCTGTGTACCGATACTGGTGGCAGCAGCGAGCCAGGAATGGGTAAACGGACAAATACAATTCTTGCGATGACGGTTATTCGCGAGATACAAAATAACAATCCTGAGAAGGCGCTAGATGCTCTCGAAAAACTTCTTCGGGAACGGCCTCGTGAGGTTGCTCTTATGAACCTGAAAGGAGTCTGCCTTGATATGATTGGGAGGCACAATGAATCTCTCGAGTATTATGAGCAGGTTCTTCATATTGAGTCTGATTCAGCAATTTATTGGAATAATAAAGGTCTTGCACTTCAGAATCTAGGCAGGTATTCTGAAGCAGAACAGTCATACCTGGAAGCACTTGATAGGGATGAAGATTCCCTTGAAGCGACATATAATCTGGCGAATACCTTTCAATCACTGGGGAGAACCCAGGAATCTCTCTCTTTTTATGATAAAGCGCTATTTATCCGTCCAGATCATCTCCTCGCTCTTTTAAATAAAGGAAACGCTCTCGCTTCTCTTCAGCAATTTGAAGAAGCTATCGCCTGCTACACTGAAATCCTTGAGATTAAACCAGATTCTCCAGATGCCGCATATAATATCGCACATACCTATGAAGAGTCTGGCAAGATATCAGAAGCTCGTAAATGGTATAAGAAAACACTACAGATAGATCCCGAATATTCACATGCAAAAGACCAGTTAGCAGGTCTTAAGGAGCCATTATAATCATGTTCAGAGACAGATGTATTAACCAAATCGGGTGATACAATGAGGACAATTCGGAATGGCAAATCTCTTCTTCACACTGAAAATTGCCCTCATTGTATTAATGAAAACCATTTGTGCAACAACCTCATTTATCCAAACTTTTTGAGAATACATACATACCTACAGATCAAGAAGTATCTCAGGAAAACTGGATCTGATCTGACACGGATTCAACCGGACCTTATTGTACATAAGAGATCTCAAAGCCATCGGAGCTACACTGATACATGACCAGGGTTTTGTACATCGATGATGAATCTTCACTTCTCACTCTGACTCAGATTTATCTGAAAGAGGAAGCTGGCCTTGACGTAGAGATAGTCTCATCTGCTGAAGAAGGACTTATCCTTCTGAAACAGTCAGAGTATGATGCTATCATATCTGATTATGACATGCCTGATATTAACGGGATAGAATTACTCAAGATGATCCGGACCTATGATACCACCATTCCATTCATCATATTCACCGGAAAGGGGCGGGAAGAAATTGCAATCGAGGCACTCAATAACGGTGCTGACTTTTATATCCAAAAAGGAGGAGACCCGCATACGATATTTACTGAACTGGCTAATGCGATACGCCATCTCGTGCGGCGGAGTTATGCAGAGAAAAATGCTATCCAGAGTAAAGAACATCTGAGTTCCTTTCTCAATGCGTTACCAGACCTTGCATTTATAAAAGGACCGGATCATCGCCATCTGCTTGTCAATACGTCTTACCTTACATTTCTCGGCCTAAAATCCATACATGAAATAATCGGGAAATCTGATGAAGAGATACTCTCCCCAGCACTTGCAGAAATTTGTATGAAATCTGACGAACAGGTCAGGAACCTGAACCTGCCGATATCCACTCAAGAGACATCAGGTGGAAAGACGTATCAGGTTACAAAATTTCCCCTTCCATTTCCGACTGGGCTGACTGGAATAGGTGGAATAATCAGAGATATAACAGATATCATAGAAAGTAGGATCGCCCTCCATGAAGCAAACCATACGATCCAGATGTACTCGGGAATCATCAGAGATGATATCCTCAATCAGATAAACATCATCTCTCTTGCCACAGATAAACTTCATCAGGCGAAAGCAGGTGGAGTGGAAGGAAGTCAGTATTTAGAGATGATCTCGAACGCTTCACAGATCATCAAAGACCGGATCTATTTCCCTCATAATTACCAGGAAATTGACTCAAATAACCCAATATGACAGGACATTACATAAACCATCAGGGATGAAATGAAACATGACGGAGATGTCCTTCATATGTAATCTGCTTAACCATCATCATCACTCCCGGATTTACCGATGCATACCGATTAATGTAACCAGGTGATTACCTCCTGAGATCGCACTCTTCTTCGAATCTATTACAAGCTCTCGGAAGAGACATGTAATCAATGGCAATACACCCGATAGAGTTCAGATATGGAACGCCCGAAATGAAGGCTGTCTGGACTGAAGAACACCGATTCCGCCGGATTATTGATGCAGAAGTCGCGCTCGCCAAGGCTGAAGCGGGATGCGGGATGATCCCATCAGAAGCTGCAGATGCAATAGAAACTCACGCTCATACCGCAAGTCTCATTCGGGCAAAAGAGATTGAAGACGAGATTCATCATGACATGATGGCCATTGTCCGGGCGATCTCTGAAGTCTGTGGCGATTCTGCACGTTGGGTCCATTATGGTGCAACATCGAATGATATCCTTGATACGGCTACCGGACTACAGTTACATGATGCCATCAGCATCCTGGATGTTAAGATCCGGCTCCTACTCCACGCGCTACTCGACCGGTCAATGGAGACCCGTAGGCTTGTCTGTATTGGCAGAACCCACGGTCAGCATGGTGTTCCTACCACCTATGGCCTGAGATTCGCAATATGGGCGAGCGAGATAGGACGACAGATAGAACGACTTGAACAGATGACACCCCGTGTCTGTGTCGGGCAGATGACCGGAGCGGTCGGAACCCAGGCAGCAATGGGTGAGAAAGGGATAGAAGTCCAGGAAGCAATGATGCAATTCCTGGGTATCGGTAGTGTGGATGTCTCAAACCAGGTCATCCAGCGTGACCGGTATGCCGAGTATTTCTGTTTTCTCGCAAATATTGCAACCACCCTTGACAAGATTGGGATTGAGATCAGATCGATGCAACGGACCGAGATTGGTGAAGTAGAGGAGGCATTTGGCGAAAAACAAGTTGGTTCATCGACTATGCCTCACAAACGTAATCCAATCCGAAGCGAACAGGTTTGTGGCCTTGCCAGGATTGTCAGATCTTCAGTGGAACCAGCGTTCCAAAATAATACCC
>JAZDKH010000137.1:0-2464 GCA_043803325.1 Methanobacteriota archaeon
GAGCCCGGAAGAAGAGCGATCCGGAGCGATGACGAATATTCTGAATGCAACACCAGCACAAAACTTCATTACCGGGACTTTTAATTCCACAAGTAGTTCTTATCAGGATAGTTTAAATAAAACAATTAAGGATCAGATTCCAGGAATTACGGTCGCTCCCGGGGATTCTATCCTGTTTACCGATAATATCACTATTGACCTTCTCTTACCAGTAATTAAAACAGGTGTACCTGTTTCAGACACCCTTATTCCCCGGATTACTTATGGTGATGTGAAATTTCTGCTTATGGGAGACGCTCCGACAGCTTCCGGAGAGGTTCAGGCCCAAATTATCAGAATCGCAGATCATGGGTCAGCACAAGGAACAGATCCCTGGTTTCTCAGAAATGTCAGCCCTGAAGTGGCTATCATCAGTACCGAAGAGTATTCTAAAGGACCGATCCCTCGTGAAGCCATCAGTAATCTTGAGAATAGTGGAGCCACCGTATACCGGACTGACCGTGATGGAATCATAATTATTACGACAGATGGTACATCGTACAATATCGAAAAAATTAGGATGGAGCCTGAAAATACCTATTCAATCGTGAGTGTCATAGAAACCAGAGCGCCGGTACCATATCCGAAAAAATAGTGCATATTTTGCTTAAATGTAAATTATGGATAGAAATTCACCAGGGACAATTAGCATCCTGATTTTTTGCCTCTCTGGCAGAAGAATGAGATACCTATATGACTATAGACAATGAAGGATTGACAGATGAAAACTGGCCTGATTATTCTCCTTATTCTAATAGGTGTTGTGGCAATCACCTGGATTTTTACATTGATTGGATTTTCCTCACAGATCTATGAACCTGGTTCATCCGAACTTTCTGGAGTTGAGGTCAGAGAGTATGAGGGGGAATCACTGGACTCAGCTGCGGATTTTCGGGAGAACTCTATCCGCGGTCCGCAAAAAATAGATATCAATACATACCGGATGTCCGTAAATGGCCTGGTGAATCAAGAGGTAAATATTTCATATCTGGATGTAATTCATTCATTTCCTTCATACCGGAAGGTGGTGACCATTCACTGTGTGGAAGGATGGGATGTTACCATCCTCTGGGAGGGGATCATGGTCAGAGATCTGATCACTAAAGCAGGATTAAAAAATGAAGCAAATACTGTCATATTTCATGCAGTTGACGGATATACAACATCATTCCCCCTGAAATATATTATGGATAATCCTATCCTGCTAGCATACCGGATGAATAATGAAACCCTCCCGGAGGAACGTGGATATCCATTCGAACTGGTAGCAGAGAATAAATGGGGGTACAAATGGATAAAATGGGTCTCAGGAATAGAACTCACTGATGATCCATCATATGAGGGATATTGGGAGAGTAGGGGATATAATAACGAGGGTGATCTGAACCGGAGTTTCTTTTGAAAATATCATGACGAGACAGATGTTAAAAAAACAGGTGAATTACGCTCTGCTTGTAGCAACCATCCTGATGGTAATAACCGGTCTTGGGATCCTCGAACCGGGTATCATCACTCCACTCACATTCGGGATGCTTGGAAAACTCACCTCATATCGTATCCATATACTGCTTTGGGGGCCGTTTGCCATTCTCTTTATAATCCATATAACTCTGAACCTCTTGCCCAGAAGATGGTTATGAAATGATAAGAAAATGTGATTGATAGAATAAATCCTAATACAAGTTTAATTATCGGTCCTTCCTTGCGCACTGGATGCAGAACCATGAATATTTGTCACACAATAATCGTTTAAATGATGTGGCAATTTAAGAACTGATTTTATATTATTCAATATACTGGTACAATAACCGGAGTGCTTCAATTTCCTTTTCCCCACCACACCGACGAACCAAATCTGCATGATGATCGATGAGATACTTCAATTTAGAATCCCTGGTGAGAATATACCGGGTTCCATGTACTGTAGCCTCAATAATATTAGAAAATCCCCGATTAACTGGAATCATTGGAGTATAAGCCAATTCTATCCGGATTGGAATGAGAGAGATTAATAATTTCTGCTCATTCTTCTGATCCACCCGGGTTTCATACACCACCCATGAAGATGATCTTGTGAGCCTCCAAACAGTCCGTCCCTCAAACTCCTCTTCTGTAAATTCTTCAGGAGGAAGATCGGTAAATGCTGTTTTTACAAAGAGAACCGGATCATGAGTAATATTCGCCACAACAAGACCCTGCTCTTCAATATTCTCTGCCGTATGACTGGTCCGAAAGACCGCCATCTTGAGCTTTCCATCACGACATATGATACCTATAGGAGCAGCATTCAGCCGGGTAGTCGCAATGATCTCGTTAATCCCTTCCTGCATAGGCCAGGATCCTGAGGGTATCACCGATCCCACTCCCATCCCTCGCTGATCGCAACAAAGAGACCAGCGATCATGATATCAGCAAGAGAACCCGG
>JAZDKH010000138.1:0-4739 GCA_043803325.1 Methanobacteriota archaeon
CCTGGAGTGCGGGGGGCAGGGCAGTCATGATCTCGATAACATTCGGGCCCTGAAATATTGAGCGTGCGATACCGGTGACAATGAATGCAGCAATGATGAACAGGAAATTAATCCGTGAAAATGCGAATCCACAACCGAAGTAGGCAAAGCCCATCAGGAAAAGTCCGGTTCCGGTGTACCCCTGCCAGGGTACCCGGTCATATAACCAGCCGAGAAGGGGGGCACAGAGAATCATCGTAACCGGTGTGATCAGGGCAATGATGCCGATATGCGATGGAGAAAGTCCCATAACACCCTCAAAATAAAACGGCTGACCCGTAAGAAGGATGAACGTGGCTGCGAGATAGAGGATGAGACTTATGGAGGGCAGAACAAAACGCCGGTTTGTGAAGATGGTAATATTCAGCAAAGGTTTGGGCACTCTCCCTTCCTGCAGGATAAACAGGGTGAGGACAACGAGGGTGACAAGGATCCAGAGTGCAACACTGGCAACCTGGATCGGCGGATTTGCCAGGGTATTAAGGGCCATAGAAAGAGCAGCCATCTGGATAATGAGAAGAATTGCCCCGGGATAATCGCGAAACCGGTATCCCAGTACCGGGCGATCGAAACTGAGATACCACATGGCTCCGATCAGGAGCAGGATACCGAACGGGACATTGAAAAGGAAGATGTATGGCCAGCCAACTGCATCGATGATGAATCCACCTGCAGATGGACCAACTATCAGTCCCAATGCGATCACCGCTGTGTTGAGACCCATTGCCCTACCCCGTTCATTTGGAGGAAAGACTTCTATGATCAGGGCCATCAGGACGCTCATCATCATCGATGCCCCTAATCCCTGCAGTAATCGGAAGAAGATCAGTTCAGGGAGCGTGGTGGATAGTCCGCAGGCAAGAGAACTCAGCGTGAATAAAAGAAGCCCGGCTTTGAGAAGTCGGCATTTCCCTAGCCCTGCGGAGATGGTACCGAACACTAACACCGTTGCAAGGACCGTGACCACATAACTGGTTGCGATCCACTGAGTCTGTCCGACAGGGGCATTGAGGAGATGGGTGATCGTGGGGAGTGCTATTGCCACGATCTGCACATCCACCACGCCAAGAAAACCGCAAGCAAGGATGATGGCAAGGATTATGTGTCGGTTTTGAAATATGCTCTCTTGACTGGAGACGTCTCTAGGTGATATTTCAGGTAATGTTAGCATGATATTTTCCTGTTATGCTCGTTCATTGGTGGAGATTTAAGTACATTGTACAACCGGAAACTCACCCGTTCTATACCTACGGTCTTCGTCATCGGGATCTTCCAGGTTGCCGTTTTTCTCTTTCTTACCTGCTCCATTTCTCATCGAACTATACCTCATTCGTTTGAGGGGGGAAAGAGCAACACGTTCATCGTGAGCCAATTCAATGTGCTTACTCGCTCCTTTAGAGAGTGTGGATACTGAACCCAAACTAACTCGAGTCAATCGATAATCATGAGCACCGTATGTTGCACGGACAATCAATTTTTTGCGGTCCCGTTAGCCATAATCAGAGTATTCTTTTGACGAGAGAACTATCAATTAAAAAAAAAAGTTACTGGAATTTATCTTTTACACTGTTCAGTTCTTCAATAGAATTGATTGTGACATACTGTGGAACCACAAGACCGATCTTTGCTCCTTTAAGAACTATCCCGACCTCTACCAGTTTATCCCCGAATCGTTCCATATATGTTGAGTGGGTAGTAGGAAGCCATGCAGAAATAGTACAATCCACATCACCTGAAGCTACCGCCTGATAGAGAGGACCGGCATCAACAGCTACAAGTTGAACGGTATAACCAGCCTGCTCAAAGACTTTTTTCAGAACATTGGTACTTGCAATCTCTGAATCCCAGAGTACATACCCAATTTTTATAGTACTTCCATCTCCCTTTACATCACCAATCCAGGAATTAACCTCATTTGGGTGACTTTCCAGGTAATCAGCGGCAGCAGTTTCCGGAGAGGTTCCATTTTCAATAGAGAGCATGACTGAACCTATCTCTTCAGGGGTCCAGTTAAACCGTGAAAGAATTGCATATGCCCCCGGATTATCTGTATCAAACCCGATTCTGGCCAGAGCACTGATATGTTCTTCCCCTCCGTAGATGCCTTTTGGATCATCAAGGTACTTGAGATCAAACCGTGCAAATTTCCAGTGCGGAGTCCATCCGGTGACTACGATCCATTTCTTGTCGTTAATTGCTTTCGTCAGTTCAGATGCCATGCCTGCACTACTGCTGGAGACAAGGGTATAATCGAGATCATAATCCCGGATGGCATCTTCTGTTTTTTGCATAATTCCAGCACCGGGCTCTATGCCGATGATTTTTCCCTTGAGTGTCGAATTAGATTGTTCGCTTGTACAACCTGAACACATGATAGCACCGATAAACAAGGCTATCACTGATACGGTAATTAACACTGATTTTTTATTCATTTATTTAGCTCCTTACAAATTACGATCAATTTTCTCTGATCGGGATTACATTCTGACTGAGCCGGTCGAGGATGATGGCAATGATAACAATTGCAAGACCTGCTTCAAACCCTGAACCAACATCTACTCGTTGAATACCGAATAATACCTGGTACCCTAACCCTCCGGCACCGATCATTGAAGCAATTACCGTCATTGAGAGGGCAAGCATGATACACTGGTTTACTCCTGCCATGATAGTCGGGAGAGCAACCGGAATCTCTACTTTTACCAGTTTTTGAAACGGAGTTGCACCGAATGCTTCAGTAACTTCAATAAGTTCGATGGGAATTTGCCGTATGCCAAGATTGGTAAGTCGGATCGCTGGTGGCATCGCAAATACCACGGTTGCGATAACCCCGGGTACATTACCAAGACCAAAGAAGATTACTGCCGGGATCAGGTAGACAAATGAAGGCATTGTCTGCATAAAATCCAGGAATATCCGGGTAAACTGGTTAAATCGATCTGAATGAGCAGAAATGATACCCAGTGGAATACCTATAACCAGAGCCACTATCGTTGACACGATTACCAATGCCAGCGTTTCCATTGATTGATTCCACAGATCCAGATCCCAGATCAGAAACAGTCCGGCAATACACAGCAGGGGAAGATCTAAAGACGAAATAATCCGCTTTGATAATGCATTCCTGCCCTTTGTAGATTTAAATTTTAGAACAAATGCCAGAATTGCTATCAGGAGAATGAAAATTACGGGAGGGATAGAGTTTAAAAAAAACTGAAACCACACCATCAGAGTGGTAAGAATTTCGGTAATTCCATCGAGGAGCCAACCCAAATTGTTGCTAATCCAGTCAACCAGATCCTCAACATAAGAACCCAGAGGGATCCGGGGAAATGATTGGGTCATATAATGTCCCCTGCTCTACCGCCAAGAGCTGCAAGAACAGAACCTCGCACTATCACTCCCATGAGTTTTTTGTGCTCATTAACGACAGCGATAGGAAATTTACTATCTGCAATCACCGGGATAATGTCTGATACCGGCGTTTCAAGAGGAATTGCATGGACCTCATACTGGATAATGTCTTCTAAATTTTTTCCTTCTTTACTTGCAGATAATGCATCATCAACCGTAATTATGCCCTTAAACTCCCGGTTTTTCCCGATTGCAAAAATAGTTGATATTCCTGCTTCCCGCATCATGCGTAGAGCAACATGGGGACCGGAGGTAATATGAATCATGGGATCCGGGATTTTCATCACGTCTTTTGCCGTAAGAATTCGTGAGAGATCAACATCTTCTACAAAGCGTTCCACGTACTCATTCTTTGGTTTGGTGAGAATCTCTTCAGGGGTACCGATTTGAACAATTTCCCCGGCTTTCATGAGTGCAATTCGTGATCCTAACTTAAGTGCTTCATCAAGATCATGCGTCACAAAAATGATCGTTTTTTCAAGCCGGTCCTGAATGTCAAGAAGTTCATTTTGCATATCCCGTCTGATGAGCGGGTCAAGAGCAGAAAATGCCTCATCCATTAATAAAATATCTGGTGAACTGGCAAGAGCCCGTGCAAGTCCCACTCTCTGACGCATTCCCCCGGATAGTTGATCCGGATATGAAGCCTCATATCCGGTAAGTCCTACCAGATCCAGAGCGTCCTGTGACATCTTTTTCTTGTCTTCTGGTGGTATTCCCTGAATTTCGAGTCCAAATGCGACATTATCAAGAACACTTCGGTGGGGAAGGAGAGCAAAATTTTGAAAAACCATTCCCATTCTTAATCGTCTTATCGCCCGCATTCGTTCATCCGAGGCCAGTGCTATATCTTCACCATTTAATAACACTGAACCGCTGGTTGGTTTGATGAGACGATTGATACATCGAAGGACAGTAGATTTTCCACACCCTGAAAGACCCATCAGGACGAAAATTTCACCTTTTTTGACAGAAAATGAGATTTTTTTCAATGCAACTACATGCCCGGTCTTCTCTTTGATGTCTTTGGTTGAGCATCCTTTACTGAGAAGTGCTAAAATTTTTTGCGGCCTGGGACCAAAAACTTTGGTCAGGTTTTTAATTTCGACCAGTATCGCATCCGGTGATTCATCCTGCAAAGTCAAACATCATCTCCCAAGGATCCTTTCCGGTCCAGTTTATCCCTTTAGCTCAAGAAGGTATTAACTGTTTTGTTAAGCAGATTTTCAAAAATAGCCATTTAAAACAGGATTCAAGGATTGCCAGGAAGTGATACCCATTTTGAA
>JAZDKH010000139.1:0-5412 GCA_043803325.1 Methanobacteriota archaeon
CACCAGTCCTAAAAACCGGTTTTCAGGATCAACAATAGGGATGTTCCTGATATCATATTCTTCCATCAATAATGCAACATCAATGGCTGGAACATTCATCGGAGCTTTCTGAGTATAAAAAAAAGGAATATCACCCACTGAAGGCTCAACATTTTCTATAAGAATTGGCGGTTCAAGACCAGCTTTTTGGAGAGCATAGTGAGTTTCATTATTTAAATCACCACACCGTGCAGCAATATAAGGGCCGGTATATTTCTGATTCAGCAGAGCCGCATACGCAACTGCACTGGCAATGCTATCTGTATCTGGCTGCCGGTGACCGATAATATATATTATAGGCATAATTTATTGTAATAAACGATCAGTTTAATTATAGATATTCGTTACGGGTAATTATTGGATTGTAGCTTTCGGGTCCGGGTAAACAGCAACCTGAGATCTCAAACCTACCTAACCACTGTGAACCCTGTTTTATGATTCTATGGTTCATCTCAACACCTGATTGGTCTTATAGTATATACTTCATTTCACTTTGTCGAGGGAAACAGGTGAATGGAAATAATGTATCCATGTATCATGAGCATTTCGATACTGATGAACCAGCTAGAAACAACCGGACTACATCCGGGGTGTTAATCCACACACATATAAAAATACCAAAAGATTACTATTTAGTCAAATCCATAACTATTATCCTAAAGGTTAATATTTTGAATACTTCTAAAAACTGGGGGGATGAATTTTCATTTCTCAGAAAAAATGCTGTTGATCTCGGTGCAGCCGAAGCAAAAGTTATCCCAACTACACAGATATTTGTGGAAAACCGGGTTACCATGAAATGCCGGACCGGTTGTATCTCGTATGGGAAGAAACTGACCTGCCCCCCGTATGTTCCCACCCCGGATGAATTCAAAAAGATACTCTCCGAGTACCGATATGCACTCCTCGTGAAGTTTATTTCCCCAGCTATTGCAGAGCCAGATGTTATCTGCTCAATTTACCGGTACTGGCTGGATCCGAAAGCTCCGGAAGAGAAGAAGAAAAAGGCTGAAAAATTTTGGAATGACCATTTTGATGGCACCAGGAATTTTTCCCCCGTGATGCTAGAACTAGAGAGATTGGCATTCAATGCAGGATATACCTTCGCCCTTGCACTGATGAACGGATCCTGCCGGCTTTGCGAGAGATGCAACGTAAAGGAGGGGATATGTCTTCACCCAACTCAGGCAAGGATGACAGAGCATGCAGTCGGTATTAATATGAAAAAAACTGCTGAGGCAGCTGGAATGCCAATAACTTTTCCGGTAACGGGTCACCCGGAACTCATGGCATTGCTGCTGATTGAATAAAATCTTTTTTTCACCTCACAAATTTCTGGTTTCCCTTTCCGTAAATCGCTTTCACGGTTTTGCTGATCTCTTTGAACCGTTTCTTTTCTAATCGCTTTAACCCGATCTCAGCTTTATCATGTTCAAATTCGGTTTCTTTCAGAATTTTCTGGTACCGGGTGAATCGTCCCTGTGAGAGATGTCCCTCCTCTATCGCCTGCTGAACAGCACATCCTGGTTCAGTTTCATGGGTGCAGTCTGAAAAACGGCACTGGGAAGCATACTGATAAATATCATCATAGAACTCTGAAATGCTCTCTTCTGCAGTCCAGATTCTTATCTCCCGCAATCCTGGAGTATCAATGAGGGAATATCCATCAGGGAGGGATATCAGATGTCTGACCGTGGTCGTGTGTCGCCCTTTTCCGTCCTCCTTCCTGATATCCCCGGTTTTCTGAAACAATGCCCCACAGAGTGCATTTATGAGCGTTGATTTTCCGACTCCTGATGAGCCCAGAAATACGACGGTCGAACCCTGTTTCGGGTAAGGGGAGAGATCATCAAGTCCAATTCTTTCCGAAGCACTTAGGGGGACGATCGGGATATCTCTGACTTCTGACCGGATCTCCTTCACCTTGCCGGAGATATCAGGACAGGTATCTGATTTATTGAGAATGATGACCGGCTGCGCTCCTGATTTGTGGACAATGAGGAGATATCGCTCAATACGAGAGATGCTAAGATCAGATCCAGGTTCGGTAACAATGAAAACCGTGTCGATATTAGCGGCCAGGTGTTGTTCACCAGCAGATTCTCCAGCTCCCCCACGAGAAAGGGAAGTTTTTCTGGGCAGGATCGAGACGATCATCTCAATAGCTGAATCAGGCTGATGAAGGATCACCACAAAGTCTCCAACCATGGGAAAGATCTGTTTTGATTTCATAGCTCCTGATACAGGGACTGAAACAATGTTTCCCGGAATTATCACCTCGTATCTGGTTTTATGAACCGTACAGACCCTTCCGGGAATATACGGCCCTTCATATTTTTCAAAAAGTTCCTGCCAGTACTGATTCCATCCAGCGTGTTTGAGGGATTCTGAGAAAGAAGAATTTGGAGTAATCTTTTGCATCATGAAAGATCACCGCCAGGAAATAACTGATTTATGTAATTTCCCTGGCCATCCATGGTTATCGATCCATGGGGTAATCCGGAACATCCAAACCGATCACGGAGTTTTCGGGGTCAGATAGAAGATCTCTTTCACATCGATGTAGCTCTCCTGTTAGATGATGGCTCCGAAGGACTTACAAAGATCCAAGTGTTGTACGGATGAGACAATAGTTCGAAGACAGGGGGCTGGAAGGTGAACACAAATACTCGTGATGGAGATGGAGATCTTGATCTCCTAAGGAGAATCTGAAGTATCTCTGGTGAATGTATAGATTGCAACGGATCCTTTCTTACCACTATCCAGATAAATGATCTCCAGAGTGTCTGGATCGATGATCTGCCCAATAGAGATCCCGTTCGAATATTCAGCAAGGTAGATTGATTTCAGATCAGGACCAACAGCCCCTGAAAACCCATGAGTTCCATCGATATTATCATCTGATTTCTTTTGATATGATATCGTTCCGTTAAAGACCCGTTCTTTCTGTTCCATTATCGCTAATAGAATGATCCATTCCGATAGATTCCCATACCCTCCCTCCTGTTCATGGCCAACGTACGTTCCGGTCCAATTTCCGATCAGATCAGGTATTGCCTGCGATTCTGCAGAAGAAAAACCTGTTCCTACGAGCAGCAGTATCACCAATGGTATCAAGTAACTAGTCCGCATCATGATTATTCAGTTGAGTTGTTGTTAGAAAGAGGGAAAAGGATTTCGCAATATAACGTCCAATTAATCAGGGAGACATCAGTAAAAAATAGATAATGTCAAAAATGTGCCCTTAATGCAATTTTATCGCGTTAAATGCTCCCGAAGAGGTGTGAACAGTAAAATTTAAAAACCCCTCAAGAAACATTTTTCCTATTACGAGAAGATCAGACTTATCGTCAACATCAGAACCTGAATCTTCTCAGTCATGACCCATCCCCTTCGCTCATCCTGAACTTCCATGCCGGCACTAAGATCTCAAATCGTGCCCCCTTTCCAGACTCTCCCGTCTCCCTTATAGAGAGTCCGGTGATAGTAAGAATCTCCCTCGCTAGGAAGAGCCCTATTCCGGTATGATTTCCGAACCCATGATCAAAAATTCGTTCTTTCTCCCCGACAGAGATACCAACTCCATTGTCTTCACAGATGAGAATAAGAAAATTTTCGATATGAGAACAAGAAAACCGTATCCACGTCACATTCCTTCCATGCCGAATAGCATTCTCAATAAGCGTAGTGAAAACCTTTCTGATAGTCGGATCAGCATAAACCTCGAGATATTCTGGTATCTGATTCTCCAGGGTGATTGAATTTAAGGAAACTTCTCTCTGTGCCATCTCGATGATCATATGTACTCGCTGCCATCCGCTCGATACGGTTCCGAAGTCCTCATACTCCCGGGTAAACCCTATTGTGGCAACAATTTCACCACATGCCTTCTGAGAACGGATAATATATTCGTGAATTTTCGTCAGATCTGATGTTTGGTCCATCATTTCGAGGGATATTTCGATGGCTGATACCTGATTGAAGATATCATGACGGGTAAGACCCGTGAGAAGGCGTAATTTAAGGATAGTCTCATTTAGGGCTCTTTCTGCCCGTTTTCGATCTGAAATATTTCTGAAATATCCTATCAGACCGTCAATTTCTCCACCAATATTATATTTCGGGAGATATTCTCCTTGAAAATATTCATGGTTCCCACTTTTGGAGGTAAGTTCCGTTTCATATGGGATTTTTTTTCCAGTCTCAAGGATCTGCATCTTCACCGAAGTCAGTTTATCTGCATCCTCCTTTAGTAGGAAATCATAATCAGTTTTTCCCACCATATCCTCTTGCCTTAATTCCAGTTGAGGATTTAGAACCCATATATAGCGTAGATCTGTATCCTGTATCAGGATATGATCAGGAAAATTCTCGGAGATGAGTCGGAACTTCTCCTCACTCTGTTTTCTGGATTCTACCTCCTCTTTAAGGTCGGCAAGAATATTCAGCATCGCTGCCCTGTTCTGCGTCAGGATTTGATTTGCCTGCCTCAGTTCCTGCTCTGCTTTTCTTCGTTCAGTAAGTTCTATCTCCAGCTCGGCAGTCCGCTGGGAAACGAGAGTGGCAAGATTCTCCTTCTCCCTCAGCTCCCGAACATTTGCTGCTTTTATCTTTATCATCGCCCGAATCTGGGCCTTAAACTCTGCCTCTTCGAAGGGTTTGGAGATAAATGCCTCCCCCCCCACCTCCAGGGCACGGATCCGGCTCTCTCTATCATCTTTTAGGGCAGTGAGGAAGATTACCGGGATATGCTGAAGGAGTGGATCCTCTTTTAAGATATGGCAGACTTCAAACCCATTCATCCCAGACATGACGATATCGAGCAGGATCACATCAGGATTCGTATCTCGTGCAAGTTTGATACCATCTCTGCCGTTTTCAGCAGTAAACACCCGGGCGCCGGGAAAGGCATCGGTCACAAATGCTTTTACCGTTACCAGATTATCTGAATAATCATCAATGGCTACTATTACCGGCCCACTACCTTTCATAGAGTACCCTCTGAATGGTCTGCTTCAACAGTTCTTCGTCAACCGGTTTTGAGAGATACCCATCAAACCCACGGGATAATATCTCCTCCCGATCTCCTTTCATGGCCCGTGCAGTCAGAGCTATGATCGGGATATTTTGTGTGGTTTTATCATGTTTAAGATCATCAAGCACCTCAAACCCATCCATGACTGGGAGAGAAATATCCAGAAGTATGAGATCCGGCAACGAAGCTCGTGCCTGATCAATACCAGCCTTTCCATCAGTTGCTTCAATGAGGATAGCAGTGTCTTTGAGAAGAGCCCGGACAGTTATCAGATTATCAGGATTATCTTCGACAATCAGAATTTTCTGAAGGCGTGAAACAGCATAGGAGGAATATTT
>JAZDKH010000140.1:0-3231 GCA_043803325.1 Methanobacteriota archaeon
GGCATTGGAGAGAATAGCTCCATCTTTGAGTTTTTTGAAATGCTCTTCTTTAATAATATCCTTATTTCCTGTTGTGGTAATGAAGATGTCTCCTACCTCTGCTGCCTTATCCATCGGCATGACATGATACCCTTCCATGTATGCTTCCAGTGCCCGACGTGGATCTATCTCTGTCACAATTACCTTTGCTCCAAGACCTGATGCTTTTCGAGCAATACCTCTGCCACAATACCCAAACCCAGCAACAACAATCCATTTCCCCGCGATAAGGCTGTTGGTCGTAATCATAATTGCGGTAAGAGCACTTTCTCCGGTGCCATGAACATTATCAAAATAACGTTTCATAGGGGTATCATTGACTGCTATTACCGGGAATTCAAGTTTGCCCTCTTCTGCCATGGCACGAAGTCGGTGAATACCGGTTGTTGTCTCTTCACATCCGCCAATCACCTTTTTTAGGACATCGCGACGGGTGGTGTGCATCCGGTGAATGAGATCCATCCCATCATCTATGGTAATATCAGGATGAGCGTCAAGGACGGCATCCATCGAAGCATAATATTCATCGACATTACACCCGCGTTTTGCATAACAGGTCACCCCTTCAACGTTATCCAATGCCTGTGCTACATCATCCTGTGTTGAAAGCGGATTGCATCCGGTAATAATAACCTGAGCACCACCGGCTGCCAGAGTTTTCACAAGATTTGCTGTCTTCGCCTCTACGTGAAGAGCCATGCCGATAGTCATTCCCTTAAATGGCTTATCTTTCCTGAACTGTTCGGCAATTGTACCAAGGACCGGCATAAACTGCCGTGCCCATTCGATCTTGAGGTCTCCTGAATCCATGTTATCTTCCAGTTGTATCACCAGAACTGGATGGACCGTATATTGTCTGCGCCATGCCCTGGTGAGAACATTTCGTATACTAAGGACGCCTGTACTGATAAATAATTCATTCGCGAAAAACAGAACCCTCATCAGGTCATACTGCCCTGATATCTGGTATGGTACTCACCCGGCGGATCATTCCATGTTTAGATATCAAAGATGGTCGCGTGGTAAAAGGGACTAACTTTGTCGGTCTACGAGATGCCGGTGATCCGGTTGAACTCGCTGAACGGTATAATGAACAGGGTGCAGATGAAGTAGTATTTCTCGATATTACCGCCTCTAAGGAGAAGCGGGGGATGATCATTGATGTTATTCGCCGAGCTGCAGACAGACTTTTTCTTCCACTCACCGTAGGGGGAGGGATACGAACAATCGAAGATATTCAGCGTACCCTCCGAGCCGGGGCTGACAAAGTAAGTATGAATACCAGTGCAGTAGAAGACCCTTCACTCATAAAACATGCTGCAAGAGCATTTGGTACCCAATGCGTGGTCGTAGCTATCGATGTCAGGCGTAATATGACACGAAACCCTGATGCAATACCAGTACGACTTGATGATGGTACCGATTGCTGGTACGAAGTGGTGACCTATGGAGGGTCACGGCCTACCGGAATTGATGCACTTCGCTGGGCAGAAGAAGTGGAAGAGCTGGGTGCCGGAGAGATACTACTTACATCCATGGAAACCGACGGAACTCGTGATGGATTTGATATTCCGATTACGGCACGAATATCTGATTCGGTAGGGATACCAGTCATTGCATCAGGAGGGGTAGGTACGTATGAACATTTTTACGACGGCTTTATTTCTGGTAAAGCTGATGCTGCACTTGCTGCAAGTGTCTTTCACTTTGGTGAGATGACCGTGGCTGATGTAAAAGATTACCTTACCGGAAGAGGAATTCCAATCCGCCCGCCACTCAAATTATAACCATTCTCCTATTCTTTTCTCTTGCCGACTGATGCAAGATAGATACAAAACTGCTCTTCTCCATCTATACCGAGGGCACAGTTCAGCTCATCATCCTGATATGAGCCAATGGCACAGGCCCCGCAACCTAGGGCAGTAGCGATAAGATAGAAATTTTGACAGATGTGTCCGGCTTCAATAAAAAGATATCTAAATCCGCGCGGTCCGAATTTCCAAAGTAACCGGTCTGGAACTGCAATCCAGATAAATGTTACCGCTGAACCTGAAACAAGTTCAGGTCTTCTGCATGCTGCTGCTATAGCTTCCGTATCTCCTATATGGCATTTCTCCTGCACCAGTGCATGATCAAGGGGCAGGTATCGATATATACCCGGGTTTAATCCTTCTACCCGGTTTACCACGATATATGTCTCAAATGGATGAAGTGCACCGGCTGATGGAACATTGCGAAGGAAGGATTCTCCTCCCTCATCGCTGACCCCCTGGGTATAATGGAGCATAAGGGAGAGTTCCCATTGCATCAGGTTTTCAGGTGTGTACTGTCTTATTGTCCTTCTGGTTTCGATAGTACTGAACAGGAGAAAAGGATCGGTCTGAATATCTGATGGCTTTGGAAGATGAATTAATGAAACGGAAGGTTCACATACCCCACAAACTTTGGGCCCTTCTGCGAGGGGAGTAGTGGATACAGTAATATTCTGCAGACGTGTCTGATCAAGAAATATATGTCCGATCTGCTTTTCTAACGGCTCCATATATAGCAATAGAACGCCAGCTACTTGAATCGTTCTCAGAAGAATATGAGTGGGAGGAGTAAGCCCCCTTCTGTTCATTGCGGCATTCAGCTTAGCGCCGAACCCGGGCAGACACCGGGTTGCCCATATGCCCTGTTCCGGCTTGCACCCGCAGGGGTTCACCGTTCCATCGACTCCTGATCGTCAAAGCTCAACAGTTTAATTCTGTTTCATCGCTCAAATCAGGCCGTATCGTTTCTGTGCCATAGCCGTGACTCTCGCCACCCCCGATTGAACGAGGCTGCGTACCCGGTTGGTGGAGGGACTTTCCTCAGCTGCTGTGATCGGATTCAGAGAACCTGATCTCAGCTACCGTCAGCCGCACTCTCCCTCTCATATACAGATATATCAGTATGATTAGAAAATAATTGCCCTATAAATAAAAAAAAAGGTTATTCAATGGTTACTTCGATAATTGCTTTTGCAGTATCAGGTGTCTGATCTTGTTTTCCATAATAATAGGTTACTTTATCCCCTGCTTTTAATGTCTTGATATTAAACCCCTCAGTACCCGGATTGATATAATCTTTAAGGATAAGATCATTTACTTTCACAAACCAAGCCTCTTCTCCCCATGTGTAGTCATTGATGGACAAAAATGAGAGGACTCC
>JAZDKH010000141.1:0-2334 GCA_043803325.1 Methanobacteriota archaeon
TCCTGGATATCGGGAGGGTTACTCCCGCACCATGGGTGAATGTTCTCGCAAACGAGAAATTCGGAACGGTTATATCAGAGAACGGCAGTGCCTATACCTGGAGTGAGAACGCTCATGAGTTCAGATTGACGCCCTGGATGAACGATCCGGTTATGGATCAATCAGGTGAGGCTCTCTATATCAGGGATGAGGAGACCGGGTTATTCTGGTCACCGACTCCGTTACCGGTCCGTGGGCCAAACAGCCACGTGATTAGGCATGGGTTTGGATATTCGGTGTTTGAGTACTCTGATCATGGGATTTCCACCAAACTGACCATATATGTCTCTATCGACAGTCCGGTGAAATTCATCTCTCTTCGGATCAGGAACATATCGGATCGGAGCAGACTCTTATCGGTTACCGGATATGTTGAATGGGTTCTTTGTGAACTCAGGTCAAAATCCCTTCTCCATGTGATAACGGAGATCGATCCGATATCAGGTGCAATTTTCGCTAAAAACCCATATAATAATGAATTTCCCGGGAAAGTAGCATTTCTTGACTCCAATATCCTGAATCGGACGGTGACCGGTGACCGGTATGAATTTATCGGACGAAACGGTTCGCTATTCAAACCTGCAGCGATGGAAAAGATCAGACTCTCAAATAAAGTCGGAGCCGGACTCGATCCCTGTGGTGCAATGCAGATACTCTGTGAACTGACTGAAGGGGAAGAGCGTGAGATTATCTTTACCCTTGGTGTCGGACAAAATAGTGATGATGCACGAAATCTGGTCCTTCGTAACCGGGGAATAGGATCTGCTCGTGCAGCACTCAGAGCAGTGAAGGATTACTGGAGCCGGACTCTCGGAGCAGTGCGGATAACGACCCCTGATCAGTCTGTGGATCTCCTTATGAATGGATGGCTCATATATCAGACCATAGCCTGCCGGATATGGGCACGAAGTGGATTCTATCAGTCAGGAGGGGCTTTCGGATTTCGGGATCAGTTACAGGATGTGATGGCTCTCATCCACACGCGGCCTGAATTTGCGAGAAATCAACTTCTCGTCTGTGCAGGACACCAGTTCAGTCAAGGGGATGTCCAGCACTGGTGGCACCCGCCATTAAACAGAGGGGTACGGACCCACTGCTCTGACGACTACTTATGGCTTCCATTCGCTACCTGCAGGTATGTACTCAGCACCCAGGATACCGGGGTTCTCGATGAGCAGATCGCGTATCTCGAAGGAAGGAAATTACTCCCCGAGGAGGACTCATACTATGATCTGCCAGGCCAGTCCCAAACTTCCGGCACCTTGTATGAACACTGCGTCAGATCGATACGGTGGGGGCTCAAGTTCGGGATACATGGTCTTCCCCTGATGGGCACGGGTGATTGGAACGACGGGATGAATCTTGTCGGTGCAGAGGGGAAGGGAGAGAGTGTATGGCTGGGATTTTTCCTCTATGATCTTCTTATCAGGTTTTGTGAGATAGCAGATATCCACCAGGATCCCACGTTTGCAGATTATTGCCGGGTGAATGCTGAGCAGATACGGGAAAACCTCGAGAGAGATGGATGGGATGGAGGATGGTACCGTCGTGCCTTCTTTGATTCAGGTGCCCCTCTGGGATCTTCGATAAACCAGGAGTGCAGGATTGATTCCATCTCCCAGAGTTGGGCGGTCATATCGGGAGCTGCATCAAAGGAACGGGCTATTACTGCTATGGAGGCATTGAAAAAGAATCTCATCGTACCAGATGAAAGGCTCATAACCCTCCTCACCCCGCCATTTGATACCGGTCCGGATAATCCAGGATATATCAAAGGATATGTCCCCGGGGTCAGGGAAAACGGGGGGCAATATTCCCATGCTGCAATCTGGGTAGTGATGGCTTTTGCAGCACTGAAGGATCATCAGCAGGCTTGGGATCTATTGCCGTTTATAAGCCCGATCCACCATAGCAGAACGGCTGAAGATGTCAGGAAGTACCGGATCGAACCATATGCGGTCGCATCTGATATCTATGCAGCCCCACCTCATACTGGGCGGGGGGGGTGGACCTGGTACACAGGGTCAGCAGGATGGATGTATACTCTCATCCTCGAATCGCTCCTCGGAGTACGGATTTCAGGGGATCTGTTGAGGTTCGAACCCTGTATTCCGATGATATGGAGATCGTATCAGATTGATTACCGATACCGGTCCTCGGTATATCATATCATCCTTAAGAACTCAGGGACTGGATCAGGCGTCAGATCCGTGGTAGTTGATGGGAGAGATCAAGCAGATAAGACCGTTCATCTGGTAGATGATCAGAGAGATCACCAGGTTGTAATTGAGCTTG
>JAZDKH010000142.1:0-2437 GCA_043803325.1 Methanobacteriota archaeon
ACATACTCTTTCACCATTCTGCGACTGGAGAAGACCGGCCCTACGCTCTTCATGGCTTCTTTCATGACCTTTATCCATCCATGAGAGATACCTTCGCCATCGACTGCGTAATAGAGGGGGACGATGGTATTTTTCAGGAGATCATACATCGCCTCAGCGTCGGCTTTATCCCGATCTTCCCCGGTCTCCTCTCCAAATGTCCATCCATTCCTTCCGTTGTACCCTTCAATCCACCAGCCATCGGGGATGCTCATATGAGGAACGCCGTTTAATGATGCCTTCATTCCGCTCGTTCCACAGGCCTCCATAGGGGGAAGTGGATTATTCAGCCATACATCAACCCCATGCACAAGGTACTGGGCAAGTTGTTCATCGTAATTTTCTACAAACGCTATCCTCCCGCCCATATCAGAGTTCCTGGCATAATTGAAGACCCGCTGAAGGATCTGTTTACCCTGATCATCATTTGGATGAGCCTTACCGGCAAATATAATCTGAATTGGCTTCCAGCGATCATCTATGAGATCTTTCAGACGCTCTAAATTAGTAAAAATGAGATCCGCCCGTTTATACGTAGCAAACCGACGGGAGAAACCAAGGGTTAAATGTGACGGGTCAAGCAGCGTGCCTTCTGCCATAACCACAGATGAGTTGATCTCACGGTTAGCCCATGCTTTACGAACCTGTTCACAGATTCTGTTGAAGAGCTTCATTTTCAACCAGTAATGTGTCTGCCAGAGCTCCTCATCAGGGATCGTATCAATGAGATCCCATCGGGAGGGTTCATCATGATGCAGCTTCCAATCCTTCCCCAAGTACCGGTCAAGCAATTGTTCCATCTTCGGTTCTATCCATGTTGGGACATGGACTCCATTAGTGATAGAGATGATTGGGACTTCTGTTTCAGGAATATCCGGCCAGAGGCTCTTCCACATGAGGCGGGATACATCCCCATGACGTTTGCTAACAGCATTGTGGTACCGGGAAAGCCTGAGTGCAAAGGCCGTCATGTTAAAGCCTGATTCAGGTTTTTCCGGGTGGATACCAAGCCTGAAAAAGGATTCACGGTCAAGACCAAGAAGAGGATAATATCCATTGAAGTACTTATCCATCAGCTGAAAGGAAAAGATATCTGTACCTGCCGGGACTGGCGTATGGGTTGTAAAGATTGTTGTATTCCTGACATACTCAGATGCTTCAGAATAGCTCATACCCTCTGTAACTTTTTCCCTGATTCGTTCTAACAGGACAAAGGCAGGGTGACCTTCGTTAAGGTGGGTAATTGAATACCGGATCCCGAGAAATTGCAACATGACAGATCCACCGATTCCGAGCACAATCTCCTGTCGCAGTCGCTGTTCATTGTCTCCGGAATAGAGGTGGGATGATATTAACCGGTTCCATGGATCATTCTCACTGATATCAGTATCCATCAGGTAGAGTGGGATGCGACCGACCATCACCTTCCAGACGGCGATATGGATTGGAGGCTGGATGAAAGGTACTTCAATGATCAGTTGTTTCCCATCTTTGTCAAGGACCCTGGTGATTGGAGCACTATCCCGGTCTAGGACGTCATCGAAATTCAGTTGCCACCCGTCTTCGCGGATCCTCTGGAGAATGTACCCCTCCGGGTACATGAATCCGACACCTACCAGTGGTATATTGAGATCGCTGCATTCTTTGAGATAATCACCTGCCAGGAATCCGAGCCCGCCTGCATAGAATGGCAAAGAGCGATGCAACCCATATTCTGCTGAAAAATACGCAATCGGGAGGCAACAGGGGCCGGTATATTGCGTTGAGAACCACCCTTCGTTCTCTTCCATATCAGACCGGAACCTGTCCATTATGGTGGAATAATGACTTATATAGTCCGGATTATTTGCTGCGGCCTGAAAGACTTCGCCGGGAAGTTCTCTGAGCAACTTTACCGGATTGTGCACACTTTCTTTCCATTCAGGTCTGCTGAGTGATTTGTACAGCATCCTTGCAGAAGGATGCCACCCCCACCAGAGGTTATAAGCAAGCTCCCCTATGCCTCCGATCTGCTCCGGAATTTGCGGAAAAAGATCATATTCTCTCGCCATGCTGCTCGGACTATTACTCATGATGCTTCCTATAAAATAATATCCCGGAGTTTCAGGATTGATAACACGCCAAATTGATTCGGCATGATATTTGCTTATATATCGAACTTCTTTAGAATTTCACCATCTGGTTATTTCCTCCCATCGATTACCGTCATAGCCAGATTATAGGATTCATTGTCCACTGTTTTCAGCTGGTTAACCGCATTCGCTAATGGGATGCTGATTATGCGGTTCCCTTGTAAAGCTATCATCTTTCCGAAGTCATTAGTATGTACAAGTTCAACAGATCCAACGCCAAACCGTGTGGCAAGAATACGATCATTCGCTGTTGGCGTTCCACCCCG
>JAZDKH010000143.1:0-2364 GCA_043803325.1 Methanobacteriota archaeon
CGAGCAGAAGAAGAACTCTTCAGATCGAGTACAACAGAGAGCACGGAATAACTCCGCAGACGATCAAAAAACCTGTCAGGGAACAGGAGATTGAATTAACTAAAGGGAAACCTATACCCAGATCGTCCCTCCCGGCTATGATTATCGATCTTGAATCACTGATGAAGACAGCTGCACAACAGCTAAACTTTGAAGAAGCAATCATGCTCAGAGACCGGATAGCAGTGCTGAAAAAAGAACTGGAATAAGGGGAATTAATCAGGAGAAACCTGATTTTCATTTTTTAAACGATAAAAAAAAGGTTACTGAACGGTAATGTACCCTTCTTTCGTCTCTTCTGATGTCCCTTCATCACTGAAGACCTTCAGATTTACCGTATAGTTTCCTGATCCTGCATATACGTGCAGAGGATTCTGGTCATAAGATGCAGTATTATCTCCAAAGTCCCAGAACCAGGAGGTTGGGAATCCAGTCGATTTATCTTCAAACTGCACACTGAACGGTGACTTTCCTGACATCGGGTGAGCAATAAAGTCAGCGGTCGGCTTCTGGAAGACCGTTATCGTCTCATACGCATAGTCTTTCGAGATAAACGGCTTGTACACCTGATGAGTAATCTGATAGACTCCCGGACTCGTGAAGGTGTGAGTCACATTCTTTTGGAGTGAACCAGCATCTCCATCAGCAAAGACCCATCCATACGCTACTCCATCGGTATTTAACGAACAGTCTGTAAACTCAACAGATAGACCTGGCTGAACAGTACCTCCAAGAGGATTTGCCATCATACAGGCGATGGGATCAGTGGTGACACAGATATAATCTTTCTTCTCCATCGTGACACCACCTGGAGCGGCTGCATTGAAAGCCGTCAGTTTTACGGTATAGTTCCCGACTTTTGCATAATAGTGTACCGGCTCACGGAGATTGGAAACCTCACCGTCTCCGAAATCCCATAACCAGTCGGTTGGGTTATTCTTGGTGAAGTCCTTAAAAGTTACCGGGTACATAGGTGGAACCCTGACACGATCAGCTTCGAAATCAGGAACTGGCGGCATCACAAAGACCGGTTCGATGGTATGATCAGAACTGATATTTATGAAACTGTACGGATTTACCGGACCGACAGAGCTGTTGTCCACAATAAGATCATACAGAGCATTTCCCTGATCCGGAGTCATATTGAAACTCTGAGTGGCCCCACAGTTCACCTGAACGATACCATTGGTTCCGGCCGGTTCAATGATACCCCCCGTTGACTGATTCACCAGAATGTTGTAGGTCTTGGCCTGGAAGACAGCCTGGATTGTGTGATCTGCTACGACGTTACTGAATGGATATGTGTATGGGCTGACTTGTGGACCGAGTCCTGTTCCATCAACTATAACATCCCTAATCGTGTAACAGGAGTCAGAAGTGATAACAAAACTCGCTGAACCCCCGGTGGATACATTTTGAGGAGTCGATGGAGAAATAGTCCCACCGATACCTGCAGATGGAGTTATCGTGTATGCATGTTTCTGGAAACTTGCATTAATTGAGTGATCTTTGGTAACATTCGCGAATATTGTTGTATTCGGGCTGGTCTGGTTACCGAGATCTATTCCATCGACCTCTATACTGGAGATGAAATAATTCTCTGATGCAGTGGTGACAAATGACTGACTGCTGCCAAAGGTAACATTGACCGTGCCGTTTGGCTCGATCATACCGCCCTGACCGGCAGCTGCCGTGATGGTCAGGACGTCAGGCTGAAAACTTGCAACGATCGTGTGTTCCTCAGTGACGGTGATGTTGTACGGGCTTACCGGCCCCTTAGAGATACCGTTGTCAATAATCTCTCCGAGTTGATACCCTGAAAAAGCGGTTGAGGTGAAGGAGAGATTATCCCCATATGTCGCAGTAGTATTCCCTGAGGGAACAATCATCCCACCTTCTGTTGCTGATGAGGTGATGTTGAACCACTGCGGTTTGAAGACTGCATACCATGTCAGGTTACTAATAACATTACAAACCTGATTTTGAGTAGTGTACCCCTCAGACATATAAGGATCGCTCTCTTCCTGCTGGTTCTTGAGATAATCCAAATAATATCCAGAATCAGGGTATGCAGTAGTATTCTGGGTGCAGCCACCATAATCTACCATATACGGGGTAGAAGGCTCAATTCTTCCACCAGTTGAACTGTTAGCAAAGACCCAGACTTTAGACGGGCGGAAGGTGCAATATAACGTGTGATTATACGTCATTTCGGCACCCTGGATATAATATGGAGAAGCGAATGCTACGGCCACACCATCTTTATAGAGTTGCTTTACCTGGTAGTCTGTATCAGGAGTAAAATTGTATGGCACACTATCTGTC
>JAZDKH010000144.1:0-2688 GCA_043803325.1 Methanobacteriota archaeon
CACCGATCTTCGATAATGATGAAAAAACATGCGAACAGATCTCAGGTCTCCTGATTTCTGCCTTGGATATATCATTACAACATATAAATCACTTAGAGCAGGCACGACTTCCTTCCATAATCAGTATCATTCATGAGGTTATGTCGTTTAACCAGATACCCCTCACATGATATAAATTCAAGACGAATTCTCAAACAAGTGGTCAGCAGACTGGGTCCAGTCCTACAAGCAGAATATGTTTCATTTCTTGAATTTTCATACAATGAGGGAGAGATATGCACGATAACCGAAGAAGCCCTTTGGTCTTATCATTACGGATTTCTCATTGGAGAACTCTCTGATGGAGATTCTCCTGGTGATGTCAAAAATTTTCAGGAATTTCTCCTAACGCTCAAAGAGAACAGTCACGCTTCCTATAATCGCAAAAATGCCCATGAAATTTTCCAAAAGATGATGATCCATCGTGATGTCACCGATATTCTTGTTCTTCCTGTGCAGGTGGGTATCAATCCTACACAAATTCAGGCATGTTTAGTGCTCTGGGATAATATCAATCGATGGACAGATTTAGATATAACCTCCCTCCACATCATTACTGATTGTATCAGTACGTATCTGACCAGGATCAGACTTGAAACTGATCTGGAAAGGTGTGAAGAAAAATTTAAAGGGGTTATTGAATATATCGGTGACATGTATTATCTGACCGACAAATCAGGATCTCTTCTTGAGATAAGCCCGTCAATGGTTGCATCACTCGGATATGTTTCCACAAAAAGCCTCATCGGAAAGAATATGCAGGATTTTCTAAAAAATCCTGACATCTGGCCCTTGTTTCTCTCAGAGATTCTTACCGGAAACGGAGTTAAGGATTATGAACTTATCTTTGAAGGATATCACGGAAAGATAATAACCGGATCAGTCAGTTGCCGCCTTGTGTATGACAAAGAAGGTGACCTTCATGGTATCGAGGGGGTTATACGGGATATTTCACGACGGAGGCAGTATGAACAGATGGTTCAGGAGTCTGAATGGAAACATAATCAGGCTCAGAAAATAGCAAAACTTGGAGTATGGTCATTTGATTCTTCAACAAATCTATTCCGGGTATCTTCAGAAATTTTTTCTATCCTTGTTATTCCAGCGGAAACCAGTCAGATCACACTTGATGATCTGGTCAGGATGACGGCTCCGCCAGACAAAGTAAAAGTATCAAATTATTTTGATTCTATAGATAGACAGGGGCATGAATTCGAATTCGAATTCAAATTAGATCTCAATTCAAATAAATTTAAACATATCAGAATGAAAGGACAACCCAGAATCAGAGATGGGATGGTAACGGGTTCTTTTGGTATTATTCAGGATATAACCGAAAGAAAGGAAGTTGAAAATCATCTTCTGAGATATGCTAGTCAACTTGAACAAAAAACCCTTGAAATGGATGCAATGAGAATTCAGCTCCTTGATATGAATCGGGAACTTGATCAACGAGTTCGACTCAGGACAAAACAGATTGAAGAACTGCTCCATCAAAAAGATGAGTTCATCATGCAGATCGGTCATGACCTAAAGACCCCCCTGACCCCGTTAGTAGCAATTCTCCCATATATAAGAAGCAAGGAGACAAATCCTGAGTTATGTGAACTCCTTGATGTCTCTATCGATGATGTAAGCACGATCAGAAAGATGATCACAACTGTTCTTGAACTTGCGCAGATGAACGCCCTCTATACAATATCCGACCTTAAAATGGTTAATCTTCGTACCTCTATAGATCAGATCATCTCTGGTAATGCATACCTTATCCATCAGAAGAGTCTAAATGTTATTAATGAGATTCCAGATTTTTTAACTCTGATGATATCTCCGATGCACCTAGAAACTCTGGTCGGTAACATCATTAGTAATGCAGTGAAGTATTCGTACATAAATGGTGAAGTACGCCTTTCTGCATATGAGCACAAAGATTCGGTTATTATCGTGATCAAGGATCAGGGAATCGGAATGGAACCAGATGTAATTCCCAGAATTTTTGATGCATTTTATCGAGTTGATTCATCCAGACATGACTCTAAATCACATGGGCTTGGACTTGCTATTGCTCAAAGGGTTGCTGAGATATATAAGGGTGTCATCAAAGTGGAGAGTCAGGGTATCGGGAAAGGTACAACTTTTTCAATACAATTGAAAAAAAATCCGCCATTGCAAGGCTTTTCAGATACAGAAAACAAGAAAAAATCTTAAGGATGTGTTTCCTTTTTATTCTCTTTCACCGCAAATATATCTGATAAATACTATGGGATTAGAAATGAAAAACAAGGTTATGATCGTCGATGATGACGCTCATGTACGGATTGCAGTCAAGACTATTCTCAGTGAGGCAGGTTATATCATAGTTACTGCAGATAGCGGCCAGGCTTGTATCGATCATCTGAAAAATGGATTTAAGGGGGTCATTCTTCTTGATATAATGATGCCGGGAATGGACGGATGGGATACCATTGAGCAAATAATTGCAGAAGACCTTTTTAATAAAATTGTAATCGCAATGCTCACCGCAAAAAATACCCCTGATTCAAAGATGATTGGGCTTCAGGAGTGGGTACTGGATTACCTTACAAAACCTTTCGATGCTGAGGATTTAATTGAAAGAACTGCCTTTATATCGGGATTTCTTTCGAATCA
>JAZDKH010000145.1:0-3068 GCA_043803325.1 Methanobacteriota archaeon
TGCATTCCTTTATCAAAAGCAAGATATTCTGCACAGGTCAGACCCATCCGGGGGGTGATTGACCGTTCGATTGCAGGATCATCAGCGAGATTCAGGTACAGAACCGAACGCTCAAGGGCACCACTCCGTTCAAACTCTTTGATAAAAAAGGATGACTCCTCATACGTGATCCCCATTGCTATGAACACTACGGCAAAAGACTCTTGTTGTCCGATAACCGCAGCCTGACGTGCAATCTGGGCTGCAAGGGAATTATGAGGCAGACCGGCTCCACTAAATATCGGAAGTTTTTGTCCCCTGACAAGAGTATTCATCCCGTCAATTGAGGAGATTCCAGTTTTTATTGAGTCACGGGGATTCTGCCTGGCTGACGGATTGATTGGGGAACCGTAAATATCGCGGACAACTTCAGGGATCACCGGCGCGCCTCCATCGATAGGTTCAGCAATTCCGTTAAATATCCGTCCAAGCATCTCTTCTGAAAGTGCAATCTTCATCGGCTCTCCGGTAAACCTCACCTGAGTGATATCAGTATCGAGATCCCGGGTTCCCTCAAAGACCTGAACCATTGCACGGGTGGTCGTGGTCTCAAGTACTTGTCCAAGTCGTTTTTCTCCGGAAGGAATCGTGATCTCAACGAGTTCACCGTAACTGACACCTTCTACCCCGTCTACGACCATAAGTGGACCCACAACCTTCGAGACCGATACATATGTTCGGGCTTTCCGGTTCATAATCTCCTCGCATAAAGATGCGTAATCGCTTCAATTTCTGATCGAATTATTTCAGCGAAATTCGTCATCTCTTCCGGGGGAGTTGTGCCCATTCGTGCCAGGCGTCCTGTTACCGGCAAGGTGCGGATTGCAGAAACTAAAACTCCTTCCCGAATTGCTTCATCAGCTGATTTAAAAAAATCAAAGATGATGCGAAGCATCAGGTATTGTATCTCAGGACTCGTATACGTGTCAACCGGATGGAAGGCATATTGCATGAGAAAATCTTCCCTGATAACTTCAGCCTTGAATAAGACCAGGCGATCCTGCTCTGGAAGCGTTTCAGGCCCGACCAGCCGGATGATCTCCTCAAGTTCACTCTCTCTCTGTAATATCTCCATACATTCACGTTTCAGGAGATCAAAATCTGCTCCGATATGTGCTGACCACCATCTGCTTGCGATATCGCTATAGAGTGAATAGGACATCAGCCAGTTGATTGCAGGGAAATGTCGTTGGTATGCGAGATCCGCATCAAGAGCCCAGAAGACTTTGACAATCCGAAGGGTATTCTGGGTTACCGGCTCTGAAAAATCTCCTCCTGGCGGGGATACAGCACCAATCACCGAGATTGATCCTTCATGGTCTCCGGTCCCCAGGATATCAACCCACCCCGCCCGTTCATAAAAATCAGCGAGCCGGGAGGAAAGATACGCAGGATACCCATCTTACCCCGGCATCTCCTCAAGTCTGCCTGATATCTCCCGCATCGCTTCTGCCCACCGGGAGGTTGAATCGGCCATGAGAGCAACATGGTACCCCATATCCCGATAGTATTCAGCGATCGTCATTCCTGTGTATACCGATGCTTCCCTCGCCGCAACCGGCATATTGCTCGTATTAGCGATAAGGACCATTCGTGATATGAGAGAATTGCCGGTCCGTGGATCCTTGAGAGTTGGAAACTCTGAGAGGACATCAGCCATCTCATTTCCCCGCTCGCCACACCCGATATAGATGATAATATCTGCATTCACCCATTTTGCGAGTTGCTGTTGCACGACAGTTTTTCCAGAGCCAAACGGTCCCGGGATCGCAGCGGTCCCTCCCCGGGCAAGGGGAAAGAGGGTGTCAATGATCCGCTGGCCAGTGATCAGAGGTTCATCAGGATCTCGTTTTGTTTTTATCGGTCTTCCTACACGGACCGGCCATCGTTGCACCATGGTAATCGAAATATCTCCCTTCTCTGTACTGATAACTGCGACAGGGGTCTCGATTGTATAGGATCCTTCCGGCACAATTGAACGGATCGTCCCGGATATTCCTGGCGGAACGAGAATATAATGAATAATCGAGAGGGTTTCATCGACTTTCCCAAGCCGGTCACCTTCTCTGACGGAGCCGCCGGTATACCCAAAAGGCGAAAACTTCCATTCAATCTGTCGATCAAGGGCTGGTGCGATAACCCCCCGGTGTATCATATCCCCGGTCTCATTCAGAATCGTCTGCAGTGGACGTTGAATTCCGTCAAAAATCGTCCCCATGAGCCCGGGTCCAAGTTCCACTGAGAGAGGATTGTTTGTCCGGAGCACCGGTTCACCCGGTGTCAGACCAATCGTCTCCTCATATACCTGAATGGTAGCGCGATCCCCCTCCAGAATGATGATCTCGCCGATAAGCTCTTCCTTTCCCACCCTGACTGTCTCATACATTCTACTGCCGGTCATGCCCCGTGCTTCGACCACGGGCCCGGTAACCCTGATAATTTCCCCAGAATCTGTCATCTGATCAGTTCTCCTGAACATTTTCATCTCTCTGGTTTTGCAGACTCATAGGTGACATGCCATCCCGTTCTCCAGGCACTACGGTTATCACTGGTATGAGACGTGAACTTCTTTTTGCATGTTGTATCTCCTTAGGTATCATAGCTGCAACCTCTGCTCCAATGAGAATAACTCCGATATCAGTGCGTTCTACACAGCGGGAAAAGAATTCCCGGGCATTATTGATATCACCTGCTACATATCCCTCTCTGATTCCGGCTAGAGCGCACCCAAGCACGATCGTTTTATCTCCAATTATGACAATTTTCATGCTTTCTCCAGCACAGAGATAAGATATTTCTGGATCTGATCCGGAGATACCCCTGAAGAGATTCCTGCGAGGATAACCTGGATGTTGCGCATTTCCAGCCCTTTTTCTACCAGATAGGTGATAAGCGGCCCACCAGTATGATAATATACCAGCGAAATCCGTTCTGCCAGACTTAGGTGATACCGGTCAAGAGCGAGATCAAAAAGCAGAAGTCCATCAGGATTTGGATAAAGAGGCAATAGCGGGCTGAGTACTGGATCA
>JAZDKH010000146.1:0-6110 GCA_043803325.1 Methanobacteriota archaeon
CCCCTCGATATTTGAAGAGGTAGCTGCAATATCAACCTCCTGCAGCGGGTCGTTCATGGTAGACCGCTTTGTGCTGAAAAAAAGTGAACTGACTGTAAATGGACCGATTTATACAGATATTCTCGAGGTTCCCCTGTGACAACCATCACCTCACCCAGAACTCTGCTTGAAGAAGAGGTGCTGAAAGAGATCAGGCCAACCGAAAAAGAGCTGGCGCATATGTATGCCCTGGCAGACCTACTCATCAGTGAGATAGAAGCTGGGGGGAAAGCATCCGGGATGATGGTCGGATCGGTAGCCAGAAAGACCTGTGTTCGGGGAGACCGGGATCTCGATATCTTCATGCTCTTTGATCCCGCACTTCCCAGAGAGGAACTGGAGCACGAAGGTCTGTCACTTGCCCATAGTATAGCCGCCCGCCATGCTGAACAGATCGTAGAAAAATATGCGGAACACCCGTATGTGAATGCCACTATTGAAGGCCTTGACGTGGACCTGGTTCCCTGTTACCGGGTTACTGCCGCAACCATGATCCAGAGTGCGGTGGATCGCACCCCATTTCATAACCAGTATATATCTGCAAGGATAGGCTCATTCACTGATGACGTCCTCCTGCTTAAACAATTCGTCAAGGCTGGTGGAGTGTACGGGTCAGATCAGATGACGGAAGGGTTTGCCGGATACCTTTGCGAACTCCTCATCCTTCAGTACCAGGGATTTTCGAATCTGATCATAGCCGGGGCAGAGTGGCGAATCGGCCTTACTATTGATATAGAGCAGCATCAGGAGAAGGTATTTGATGACCCACTCGTCGTCATAGACCCGGTAGATCCTCGTCGGAACGTATCTGCCTCTGTTTCATTGACAAAACTTCTGGAATTTACCGAACTCTGTCGGGGGTACCTTGTATCACCTTCCCGCTGGTTCTTCTACCGGCCACCGGTCTGTGTCCTTACGGGAGAACAGGCAGCGGCTGAACTCGCCCGCAGAGGATCATACCTGTATGCTATCACCCTCAAGACACCCGAGCTCATCGAAGATATTGTTGTCCCACAACTCAGGAAAAGCATGCAGACACTCGTTGAACTACTTGAACGCCATGAGTTTGTGGTTGCCAGAGCAGATGCAGAGATGAGTGTAGATCGATCCATGATCCTCTTTGAACTACTCATAGATACTCTTCCAGCAGTGCGATATCATCCTGGCCCTCCGGTATATTCCGGAGCCAATGCACAGAAATTTCTGGAGAAATATATTCAGAATACCAGCATTTTTGCCGGACCCTTCATTAAAGACGGAAAATATGGGGTTGAAGTAGAACGAAAGTTCAAAACTGTCCGAGAACTCTTCTCTTCCAGAGAGATATTCCAGACAGCACTCGGAAAGCATGTGAAACTTGCGATGGAAGAGGATTATACCATTTATGCCGGGATGGACTGCTGGATAACAGGATTTGAAGTGTTTCTCAGTGACTTTCTCATGAAAAGTTCGCCACTCGTGCGAATCCGACGAATAGAAGAGAAACAACGAGGACTACGTTCAAGCCCATGAACCGCATGTCAATCAGATCCTACAAAAAAGTAGAAACTATTTACCCATATGATCATAAATCTCGTCCCAGTGATGAATGTACCCTGCTCCCGGTTCTTTCTCCCGGTTATTTGCATCCTGCTGATCATCGCTCCTCCACTTGAGGCAGCATCTGCACAGGACTGGTTTTCAAGTGGAAATGCCTTGTATAGCCAACAGCGATATGAAGAAGCGATAGATGCATTCACTCATGCAATAGATATAGATCCATCAAATGCAGCAGCATGGTATAATAAAGGGGTTGCGCTCTTCAAACTTGGAGATACAGATGAAGCAATCGCAGCTTATGAAGTAGCAATCGGGCTCGATCCCAGGAATGCAGATTACTGGTACAATAAAGGGAATGCACTGTATAGCAAGGAACTTTTAAGTTCTGCGTATGCCGCGTATGATGTTGCAATACAACTTGACCCATCAGATGTCCAGGCATGGATGGCAAAAGGGAATGTTCTCTCTGATCAGAAACAATATGATGAGGCTATCAGAGCATACGAAGCAGCGATTCAGATGGATCCAGAGAATGCAGAGGCACGATTTGCAAAAGGAAATGCCCAATATAGCCAGGGAAATTTCGCTGAAGCGATTAAGTCATACGAAATCGCTCTGCAACGTGACAGTAAAGATAGCAAAGCCTGGTACAACAAAGGAAATGCCCAATATAACTTAGGTCTGCTCGATGATGCCTTGAAGAGTTATGAGATGGCTCTCGCATATAACCCCAAGGATGCAGTGGCATTCACAAATAAAGGGCTGACACTCGCAGATCTCGGAAGGTACGAGGAGGCAATTAAGGCGTATGAAGGGGCAATTAAACTAGATGCCACGGATATGAAGGCATGGACAAGCCTCGGTCATGTCTATGTGAGCCTGAAAAACTATGATCAGGCTGTACGGGCTTACCAGCAGGCACTTATTTTAAATAATGCAGATCCTGAAGTCTGGACCAGTATCGGCGATGTCTGGATGGAAGAACGAAGATATAGTGAGGCGCTTGCTGCATTCGAGCAGGCAGTCGGACTCGCGCACGATGATGCAACGGCATGGGCGGGAAAAGGGAGAGCACTCAATGCCCTGGGAAGGCACTCTGAAGGTCTGGCTGCGTATGAGATCGCCATCTCACTCCAGTCAGATCTCGCATCAGCATGGGTGGGCAAAGCAGACTGTCTCGCGAGTCTTGATCGTTCTGCGGAGGCTGATACCGCATATGAAGTGGCATTGCAACTTGACCCGAAGACAGCAGGAATTTGGGCTGGAAAAAGTAGGAATTTGGTAACAATGGGGGATACTGCCGGGGCCCTCCAATCCCTGGACATCGCACTTATAACAGATCCTGAGAATTCCGGGTTCATTATTCAGAAAGGAAAAATACTAGCTGACCTTGGTCGCCTGGACGAAGCATTGAAGTTCCTGGATCAGTCTCTTGTGAATCTGACAAATCCCCTCCCGGTAATGGATGAAAAAGCTAGTATTCTCCTGAAAGAAGGGAAAATTGCTGAGGTGAAACAGATGTATAGTTCGATTCTGACTGGTAATTCCACCGACGCCAAATCTCTCGAACATATCGGGGATGTATATGCCACAGCCGGGTTTACCAGAGAAGCACAGAGATCATATGAAGAGGCACTGGTGTACAGACCAAACCAGAGTTCAATCATTACAAAAATGGAAAACCTTACCAATCAGGGAAAGAAGACACCAATTTTTGGATTCCTGTGTATCCCAGCAATCTCTTGTGCCTTCCTTTTATTCCGGAGACGGAACTAAAAGACGAACACCTCGTTCTTAATCCCTATCAGGTGAGGAATAACAGGAAGAACGGAGATTCATCTTCATCATTCGTCAGTTGTCTTGAAAGGGACGTCTGAGATCTCCAGATACCGGGTCATAAACCTATCCCATGCTGGGGTTATTGCAGCCTCATCCCGGTAGAACAAGTAGAATCCTGAGTTGATCTGTACAGGTGAGAGAATGGCAATCCCCTGAGCTTTGGGAACCGCATCATCATGCACCGAGAGAATGACCATACGCCGGACGCTATCGATCAGATCAGTAGTTGTGCTTAGGAGAATCTGGTCCGACTGACCAATTTGTTCTGCAACATCAATGAGGTCCATGGTTGCCGGGTCGAGCCTCCCGTCTCCGGTAAGACCAAACTGCTGGGATGAGTGAAACACTTGTGAAAGGGTGTGGTACCCGGTTGGTGTATTTACGATAGGGAAGAGATCTTTTGCAAGCCTGTCAAGGCTTCCAGTCACAGAACCGGCCTCATCCAGTTTCAGAAGAGAGAGGGTCTTGCCCTGCACCGGGTTCTCCAGGTATGACTGAAGGAGGGTGGTCCCAAACTCCTCAGCAGATGCACCAGGATTATCAGAAAGATACGAGAGAAACGTGTCATACCGCCATCCTTCTGCAGGTTCAGACTCTTCACTCGCTATCATGTATGATGCATATCCCGAGACTGCCGATGCAACCTCAAGAGAACTCATCAGACAGGAATCAAATCCTATCAGTTCCACATTAAACCCCCCTTTCTGAAGAGCTGTAACCAGTTCGGGAAGGGTAAGTGGGTCATCTTCATGATTCTGATCAAACAGCATCCCGGTATATGCTTCACCATGGCCGATAAGGACCAGAAAGACCCGATCATAGCGGTAGTGTGCCTGAATAAAAGAGAGAAATTCCCCGAGAGCATCATCACCCCCCATATTTGCATCAGGGAATCTGGCAAGAACCTCCGAATTATTCAGGGAGTCATCGTCTGCGAGATCAGTAGCAAGACCTGATATATTCTGGATGGTCATCCCCTGCCATCCCGGCTTAATAGATCCCCCGTATGCAACCAGAATCTCCAGTTTTTCAGGCGTTGTGTTGCCAGCTCCGATCACCATCTGTTTGATATCGTCAGTTATGAGCCCGTAATCCGTCTCAAGGCTCCCTCCGGCCGCATACACCGCGAAAAGAACTCTGCCCTCCTGAAGATCTCCGGCTGCTGCAGTTATATGGCAGAGGAGGAGAAGGAGAAGGAGTAACAGAAGGTCCCCAGGTATCACCATGCATAAATGCCGCCTCATTATCCTAACCAGAGGAATTTATTCTCCGATACCGGCAATATCCTTGATATCATACACCTGAATGCCGTTTGAACGGAGCTCATATTTCTCCTCAACTGTTCTGCAGATGATGCAGAACTCTTCTCTCCGGTCATGATTCCGCCATTGCACCAGCAATGACTTCCTCTTCAGATCTGATAGAAGGGAACTGACATCCCGGGCACTCAGATCAGACCACTTCACCTCGGCACAGAGCATAGCTCCAGTCATATCATTGAGGCAGACGATGTCTATCTCTTCCTCTTTATGCCACCATCGACCATACCGTTCATATCTGCCAGTTGTTGGGAGAAAGCCTCTCCCAACCAGATCTCTGACCAGTTCTTCAAAGATCATGCCACAATACCGTGAGTAATCCTGCTGAATGGTTGAGAGAACCTCATCCAATTGATTGAGTTCCAGAAAGATGCGATTTGGATAGACATATCTGAACCAGAAGAGAAGGTAAGGATCCGTGATCCGGTAATGGCGTCCGCGAAAAGAAGCGTGCGAGGTGACCGGGAGCTCATCAACCACCATATGCAGTGAGGTAAGGGTTGAGAGGTACTTTGAGACCATGCCCCGATCTAGTCCTGACTGGTTGCAGATACTCCCCATGGTTGTGCATCCCCCAGCCATAGTCCGAAGGAGGATCTGATAATTGATCGGTTCACGGAATTCATATCCAAGAAGAAGATCTGCCTCGGAATAGAGGTAAGACCCCTTTGAAAGCATATACTGGCGAATGTTCTCCCAAAATCCCATATTCTCATCAAAGATGCGTAAGTATGCAGGCACTCCACCGATAGCAGCCCAGGTCTGAATGAGGTCTTGCTCAGACCATGGAAGAAACGCTCTGATATGCTGATATGAGATAGGATCTACCTGCCACTGCCCGGTTCGTCTTCCATAGAGAGGGCTTTTGTACCCCAGAACCGAAGATTCCATGATACTGATGGATGAGCCGGTCAGGATGAGCATAACCGGTTCGGTTTTGAGGAGCTGGTCCCATATCCGTTGAAATATTGAGGGTGTAGCAGAGTCTGATCCAATAAGATATGGAAATTCATCAATCACCAAAACCAGTTTGTGTTCTTTGGTGACCTCCAGATATCTTCGGTGATGGATGAGTGCAGATATTACTGAGTCCCATGAGTCATATAACGGGGATTTGAATGCAGAATCACCCAGATATGTTGCACACTGGGATGCAAATGTCTGAATGTTTGCATGGGTTCCTTCTTCTGATGCCAGGAGGTAGATCCCTGGATGGGTTATAAGAAATTGGTGGATCAACTCGGTCTTCCCCACCCTCCGACGCCCATACAATATTACTAACGATGATTCAGGAGAGGTGTATTGGGCATTCAAAAATCGAAGTTCAGGACTTCGGTTTATGAACCGATCGTGAGACATAAGTAGTCTACTTTA
>JAZDKH010000147.1:0-5969 GCA_043803325.1 Methanobacteriota archaeon
TTTTTCAGGGATCGAAATCTTTTTGCCCTGCTCCGAGATCAGGTGCTCCCTGATCTCATCAGTATCAGACGGCTTGAAAGAAAATATTTACGAATCTGGTGTGCTGCCTGTAGCACTGGGGAAGAGGCATACTCAATTGCGATACTTCTTCGGTATTTGATCCCTGATATCTCAAATTGGGAGATAACGATCTTAGGGACTGATATTAATCCTGGTTCATTACATGCTGCAGAACGGGGTGTCTATTCTAAATGGTCGTTTCGTGAAAAGTCGCCGGTACCAGATGAACATTATATATCTCCAGCTCCGGATGGCCGGTTTGCGGTTTCAGAAGATATTAGGAAAATGGTCCGGTTTTCGAGACTGAACCTGATTACTGATATCTATCCATCAACTCTGACTGGGACTACTGCAATGGATATCATACTCTGCCGGAATGTTTTGATGTACTTCTCTTTAGATATGGCTTCCCTGGTAATAGATCGTTTGAATACTGCGCTTATTTATAAAGGATGGCTGGTTGTCAGTCCGCAGGAGATAAGTTATGCCCAGCGCCCTGGTTTTAATCAGGTGAAACGATCTTCAGTCTTCTTATTTCAAAAGACTCGTAATTATGAGGATAAAAAGGAGACACAGAATATCGTTTCCGATTTTTCACAGAAGAACATTAGATTGATTGGGGATGTTTCACCATTACAGGGAGATAAAACGCCCTTTATTTCAGGTTTAGAATCTCCCCCGGATTTTGATGAGTCTGATATGACCGTGATCCCAGACAATATGTCTGCTCATTCGCTTATACGCCTTCAGACCCCTGCTCCGGTAACTCCTCTCTTCTACATGAATGGTGTATCTGATGATCCGGGCATACTTATTCAATCAGGGCGGCTATCTGATGCAGAATACCAACTTTCACGAATCAAAAATGCTGATGAGAAGATAATCTCTTATATGGAGATGCTTGCTCGGGCATATGCGGATCAGGGAGACATTGAGCGTGCACTTGGCTGGTGTGATCGTATCCTGGGGATAGCCCCTCTCAGTTCAGGATCCTATCATCTCCGTGCGGTTATTCAGCAGGATCAGGGTGATATTCCTTCAGCAATCCAATCCCTCAGGCAGGCGCTCTATGCGAATCCTGATTATATCCCTGCCCATCTTATGCTGGGAATGATTATGGGTTCTCAAAGCCGTGTAGGAGATTCCCGGCGTCATTATCTGGAGGCACTTAGAATCCTTTCGACAATGGCTGATGATATTCCGGTTGAAGAGACTGACGGAATGCCGGCAGTCAGGGTCCGAGAGATGGTGACGGATCTTCTTGGAGGGATGCAGGTAGTATGAAGAATAAAATGCCAGAAAGAACAGAGGATCTGTCAATGGAACTCGTACCTGGTGACAAAAATCTCCAAGAAATAGAAACTTTTGAGTTATTATCAAGGAGGGCCCGTGAACTTGCAGTCGCTCTTGAGGAGGAGGAGGAACGTGGTGAAAGTCGGCTTGAAGTTCTTGAATTTCTCCTTTCAGGTGAGAGATATGCGATAAGTATGGCGTATGTCAAGGAGGTAGCCCTGCTTAAAGAGATTACTCAGCTTCCTGGAACTCCTCCATTTATCCTCGGGATTATAAATCTACGCGGGATAATAATTTCTCTTGTAGATCTTCGAACGATTCTTGGATTACCTCCAAAAGGTTTGACCGATTACAACAGGGTTATCATTCTGCATGAAGGGAAGATGTCATTTGGAATACTTGCTGATTCGATAGTCATGACACGGACTATCCGAATGGGTGAAATCAGTCGCCCTCCACCGACCATAAGTGGGGTAGGTGCTGCATATCTGATTGGTATTCTTCCAGGTCCTTTAATTGTGATCGATGCACATTCGATGCTCAAAGATCCAGGAATGATAGTGGGTGATGATTAATATGCATGAGTATATAATTCTCAAAAGAGTATGGAAATTGTCTAGGGGGACATATGGCGTTATTTGAAAACATCCGTATCGGGTATAAACTGACAGGTGGGTTTTTCGTGATCAGTGTGATCATGATCATGATCGCAATCTTCGGGGTTGTGAATATGAATCTTATCACGGGTAATGGGAATATTATCTATGAGAAAACGCTTTTACCAGTCCATACCATGGACAAGTTAGATGCAGGAATTCTTAAAATTCGTGGTGATATCTTAAGGTATACTCTTTTTCCATCAGAACGTTCTGACCTGCGTGAGAATGTCTCTTCGATGTTCATATTGATCAACTCTGATCTGAAAAATTATAGAGATAATTACTCTGATTCAGAAAACTCAGGTAATCTGGAGAGATTATCTGAGTTACTTAAACAACTTGAGGAGCTTTATCAACCCGTTATGGCTACTGCTGATAAGGGGAGACAATCTGAGGCTGTTGAGGCTTTAACTGAGGATGGAAAGCAGGTAGTTATCAGAACCGAAATATTAAGCATTATTGATTCTGAAACCTCAAAGGCTCTTAAAAATGCTGATAATTTAAAGATAGAAAACAATAATACAGCATATTCGTCCACCCTAATATTTATCCTTGTCACCATTGGAGCAGTGATTGCTTCACTGGTATTTGGTCTCTTCATTTCAAGAAGTATTACAATTCCTCTTGGAGAAGTTGTCGGGGTCGCAGGACAGATAGGGCAGGGGATCAGTTCTGCGAGAGTTCGGTTTTCCCGGAGTGACGAGATTGGAATCTTAGGGCTTACTCTCAATAAGATGGGAGAGCATATCAGTGCCATGGTTGCAGATACCCAGGTTCTCTCTCTCGCAACTCAAAAAGGTGAACTTTCAGTGCGATCTGATCCCAGTCTACATGAAGGAGATTACCGTCTCATAATCATTGGGATTAATACCACTTTAGATGCGGTTATCGGACCTCTGAATGTTGCTGCTGAGTATGTTGATCGTATCTCAAAAGGGGATATTCCTGCTGAAATTACGGATCAGTACTATGGAGACTTTAATGAGATTAAGAATAATCTCAACACCTGTATCTCTGCAGTGAATCTTATGGTAGAGGATGCTTCCCGTCTCACGCAAGCGGCAATAAAGGGTGACCTCAGTACCCGTGCAGATTCTTCCCGCCATACCGGCGATTTTAAAATCATCGTGGAAGGAGTGAATGCAACACTAGATGCGGTAATCGGGCCGTTGAATGTTGCAGCTGAATACGTAGACCGGATAGCTAAAGGGGATATCCCCGCAGAGATCACTGACCAATATTTTGGTGACTTTAATGAGATTAAAAATAATCTCAATACCTGTATACGTGCAATCAATATTCTGATAGAGGATTCAAATCGCCTGACCGAATCTGCGGTAAAAGGGGAACTCAGTACTCGTGTTGATCCTTCCCGTCATACTGGAGACTTTAAGGTGATTGTGGAAGGGGTAAATGCAACGCTTGATGCGGTGATTGAGCCGGTCCATGAAGCAATGCGGGTTTCTCAGGAGTTTGCACTGGGCAATTTTACTGCACGACTTGACGAGTCACTCCAGGTGAAGGGAGACTTTGTGGAGTTTAAGAATGCTCTCAACCGGATTGGGATAGAACTCACTCGTATGATGACGATGATCAATGAGGAACTATTTGAGTCGGTAAATGTCCTCTCTGCTGCGTCAAGTGAGATCATGTCGATGACTGCTGAATTGTCATCTGGTACTGCGCAGACTGCAACTTCGGTCAATGAGACTTCTGCAACGGTTGAAGAAGTCAGAAAAACGACTGAAGTTACTAATAATAAGGCAAAAAATGTTGCTGAAAAATCGATGGCTGTCAGCCAGGTAGCTCTGACCGGTCGGCAGTCTGTAGAAGAGATCCTTTCTGGTATGACACACATCCAGCAACAAATGGAATCAATTGCAGGAAGTGTTGTCAAACTGAGTGAACAGAGTCAGGCTATCGGAGAGATTATTGCTACCGTTACTGATATTGCAGAGCAATCAAACCTTCTTGCAGTCAATGCATCAATAGAAGCTGCAAAGGCAGGTGAGTATGGCAGAGGGTTCGGGGTTGTTGCGCAAGAGATCAAAAATCTTGCTGAACAATCAAAGCTGGCGACTACTCATATCAGAACAATACTTACCGATATTCAACGTGGAATTAGTTCAACAGTCATCTCAACAGAACAAGGAACAAAAACGGTAGCAACCGGTCTTCGTCTCAGTAATGAAGCGAAGGATGCCATTTCCGTCCTATCACAGAGTATCAGTGAGGCAGCAAAATCTTCTGCTCAAATCACTGCCTCTAGTCAGGAGCAGGTTGTAGGGATGGATCAAATATCATCTGCCATGGAGAGTATCAGGATGGCAGCGCAAAATAATCTGGAAGTGACTCGGCAAGTAGAAAAGACGGCTAAAGATCTTCATGATTTAGGAATTGCACTGAAGCAGATAACTGAACGATTTAAACTCTGATGAGGCAGTAAGAGATGGTTCTGAATGGGGATGATTTCCTTGCTAAACTCCTGGAAACATTTCGTGGCGAGGCACAGGAGCACCTGAGCGCTATTGCTGCGGGATTGTTAATCCTGGAAAAGAGCGGAATTTCCCCTGATGAGTTCAAAGTAACTATCGAGCAGGTATTCCGGGAGACTCATAGCCTGAAAGGTGCTGCTCGTGCAGTAGGACTTCGGGATATTGAGACTCTCTGTCAGCATCAGGAGAGTGTCTTCTCCGCAGTCAAGAAAGGTTCTTTAGTATTACGCCCTGATTCATTTGATCTTTTTCACGCGGTTATTAAAACGCTTGAGCTTCTCCTTGCAAAAGAGAAAGGGGTGAAAATTTCTGATCTCATTCAACAATTGAGAACTCTCGTCTCATCCGCATCTATGAGTGAGGGATCGGATATCTCTGAACCAAAAATTGTATCAACTGTCGTTATGAATCCTTCTCATGAAGACCTTTCCATCACCTCTGCTCAACCAGTGAAGACAGCACCTCCCTCTGATGCAGATGAAACAGGTTCTCCTAAACGCAGAGAAGATCTTGTGAAAGAAGACAAAAGTGAATCTGAAACAGCTGAACAACCAAAACAACCTTTGACTCGTGATGAAGGCATATCACTTACTGCTTCCTTTTCAGAAAAGGGGAGAGAAGAGCACCTCTCTTCTCCATTGATAAAGGGAGGTGCCATGGTGAAGATATCCTCTGATCGTCTGGAAAACTTGTTTGCAAGAGCCGATGATCTCATGGGGGCTCGTCTTGCATCAGGGCAGCGTTCATCAAGCCTTCGAGATCTCCTTCAGAATTTTATGAGCTGGCGATGGGCCTGGTCTCAGATAATTACTGATATTGAACATCTGCGGACAGAAACTGGTAAAATAGAGGATACAAACTCTTATTCTTCTCTCACTATTGAGATAGAACGAATCACCAGTTTTCTGGAGTATAATCGTGCATTTATTCGAACACTTGAAGGAGATCTTACGATACTCACCCGTGCAGCGACGAGGGATCAGTACCTACTTGACACTGCTACAACAGAACTCATTGATGAGATCAAACAGGTTATTCTGGTTCCGGCTTCGTCAATCCTTGATACATATCCACGTGTTGCAAGAGACCTTGCAAGGGAAAGTGGGAAAAATGTGGACGTTCAGATATCTGGGGCAGAAATCGAGATAGATCGCCGGATACTTGATAGTATTCGTGATCCGATTCTGCATATTATCAGAAACAGTATTGATCATGGGATTGAAAGTCCTGATGTCAGACAGGCAAAGGGGAAGTCAGAACGAGGACTGATACAAATCACTGTGGATCATGCCAGAGGTCATCAGGCGGAGATTCATATCATCGATGATGGAGCTGGAATCGATATTTCAGCAGTCAAATCTATCGCAATTGCAAAAGGTCTGATAACTGCTGAAGAACTGAGTCGTATGGATACTAATCAGATGCGCCGTATTATTTTCAAATCCGGTTTTTCAACCAAAAA
>JAZDKH010000148.1:0-8704 GCA_043803325.1 Methanobacteriota archaeon
AGCATTCCTTCACGGAGCAGGTAAATATATCTGCCATCATTCTTCAGATAATCGGCCTCATCTACTCCTGCGACCTGCACATTGGTAGTTGAATAGTCAGTTGCTCCGCCAGAAGCATCCTTCTGCAGACTCGGCGCCAGGGCAGATGTTGTACTTGGCATTGCCGCATATTCCGGGAGCAAAACATCAGAGCGATAATCGGAACGTGAATAGATCTCATTATACCATTTGGTCTGGTTTTCCAGGTACGCTTTGAATGACTCCTGCGTTGAGATCTCAATCAGACTATCATTCCCTGATACTATCGATTCTCCCAAAGTTGCGATAGGAACGATGAGAAGAATCATGACCATAATCAATATCCGTGACATCATGAACACCACTTGATGCGAAGGTATGTTATATGAGGATATATTGCTAGTTCTTCACTGGGTTTCCCTACCAGGATCTATATTGCCCTACAGAATCATCAACCCAGTTCAGGTGATAGACTCTCTGATTTTAAGCAGCCCCTGATAAAACTCTTCCAGGTATTCATCCATTGAGAGACTTCCTTCCTGAAATGCGCAGTCTTCTTCCTCGATAATTCTATCGATAAGATTCCGTGTCGGGAGTAAGAGATCGATAGAGATACCTGCAAGTTCAGAACCCTGGATCATTGATGCTCTGAAGAGCCCGATGCAGTAGGCGATCCGATGCCGGTACACATGCCGGGTCTTTTCAAGGTACCCAGCAACCCGGTCTGTCTCTATCCTGAGAAAATCATTCTTTATGGTATCATCATGGCATTTTCCGAGCATGTAATGATAATGAGCATACGGATACATGGTTTCGAGTTCAGCAGGAAGAATGCCACAGGTCCCAAAAACCACGATATGATATTGGGATGGCTCAAATACCTTTGATATAACTGCCCGGATGTAATGATGACTCGGACTCGAGCTATAAGGTTTCCGGACTGCACACGGGATGAATATCGCAATATCCCGGGGGGGCACCTCATACTCATCAATAATATACCGATATGAGTCTTCAAATTCAGGGAGATAAAAAGGGGGATCGGTGAGAAGACCGTCCTTATTTAGTGCAGAATCTTTCCGATCTTCCAGGGTATCCATAATTAATCTATATCAGATTGCATCAGGAATACAAGAACTAATCGCCTGATACCAGAATATCATTACTTCTGAGAAACCGTCCAAAGCCAGCAGAGTTAATAAAATTCACGAGTGGCATAGAAAAAGAACAAAATGGAGATTATTCTATCAATGTAGACCATAACGGCCTCATATACCAGGGATCCTCCGGGGTATGTGAGAAATCGATCTGCATCAGTCTTTTGGATAGGTCTTTTAGATCAGAACCCAGGATAGTATTCTGCGATATCGTGTACAGAATTGAATCCATAAAGATGGATCTCCGGACTGTTGAGCCAGCCCACCATGATTCGTCACTTGAGCCTGAGTTGTGGTGTACACGTCCTATTTCTGTAAATCCTTCAGCAGAATCTATCCCAAAGACATATGCACCCTGCCATACCTCTTCAGTGTATGAGCCTTCGTACCTGCTTCCAAATACGGGAATATTGATGACCTCCTTGATAGGCAGGACCAATACACTCTTCTCTTTATCGAAGAGAAATGCCCGATGATCAGTGAGAACCGCAGAATCGGATCCTTTTTCTCCGATAACCCTGCGGTCAATGAGCCGGGGGTTGTTCAGATCTGATACATCAAAGAAGGCTAGTTTGACTCCGGTTGGAATGACCCCTCCCCCGCTGTTCTCATACGTGTCTTTTCCAATACCAATAAGATGCGTCTTGTCATAGGGATGCAGATAGTCTGAATAGCCGGGAATCTTCAATTCTCCGAGAACTCCTGGTTGTGCTGGGTTAGAGAGATCGATCACAAAAAGTGGATCTGTCTGCTTGAAGGTGACCAGGTACAGGATATCTCCCAGGAACCTGGCCGAATAGATCTTCTCTCCCGGTGCCAGTTGCTCAACCTTTCCGATGACCTTCAGATCCGGATTCATCACATACACGTTACTATATTGGCCTTTGGATGATGTCCAATCTTCAACCGTAGTCGCAACCCGGAGGTTTCCGTCATATTGATCAAGAGAGAACTGATTCAGGAGATAACCTGGAACGGTGCCGGTTGCTTTGTAGTTGATGGAACCCTGGTTGATCGCAAATCGGTGGACTACTGACTGCTGCTCATATAAGGGGACTTCGTTTTGAACAATGCCAATATTAGCAACTAATGGACGATTCCACCCATATTGATCCTTTTGATATGAAACAAATACATCAGTAGGAGAGACATACAGGGTGGTATCCCATCCAAGTAGGAAAGATATCGCTTCAGGTGTCCCACTTCCCATGACTGGGAATGAGGTAACCGTATTCATTCTGATTTCATTTACAATCCCTGGAGGATACCAGACAGAGCCAACTTTGATCTCTCTCGTATCATCAAAGATGACTGGCATACGGGGATCTGAGTATCCCTGGTTTTGCTGGGTCAGGAAGTATACATACGTACCAATCATACGAGCACTTTCAAAGGTTCCTGGCGCTGATATCTCACGGATCTTCTTCGGGTTTGCACGATCAGAGATATCATACACCATCGCTGATGTTCGTATACCAAAATTAGACCCGAAATATTGGGATTGCTTCAGATTTTCAGCATAATCGTATCTCCCCGTGAAGACTACCAACCGATCACCAGTAAGGAAGATATCATTTACAGAACCAGGAAGGTTTGTTTGTGATATAATCGCAGCTGCCTGTGGTGGATAAGCCTGAACAATTGAAAGACTGTTTCCACTCACGATGTAGATATACTTTCCATCATTTTTGACGAAATCGGCCTCATCTACACCGGCAACCTGAATATTTGTGGTTGTGTACGTGCTCGCTCCTTCTTTTTCACCAGACACCAAGTTGGATAGTGGAGATTCCTGCCTGACAGGAGATGCGGCTTTCATCTCTCCAGGTACCGGCATGGGAGCTTCACCAGTGATCAAATCCTTAGTTACATAATCTCCAATGTCGTTACTTGAGTGTGCCCCATAATATTGATTTGTCTGATTGGCCAGGTAACGATTCAGTTCTCCGTCTGAGGTAATCTGACCCATAACCAGGGAATTATCCTGCTGAATTGATACAACTGGAGAAGAGATGCTTAGTATCAGGACAACCAGCAAAAGCCCACAAGTCCGCATTATTGTTTTCATCTTAATCACCCTCTGGTGATCAGAATATATATGGTGAAATGATTACAAATTACCTGTAACTCTAAAAAAAATCAAAGTTATCAGGATAAAAAAAATACCGCGATCATATATCAGGCATGATAAGATAAACTGATGTCATCCCGATTTATACTTTGAATAAATATGGAGATCGGACAGATTAAAAATTATGAGAGCATATGAGATGCAGAGTGACATGTCTTCCCCTATTCAGACCATACAGATCGCACTCCCTCATGAAGTATCCAAACGCCTTGAGCATGTAGCACATGAACGAAACTTATCTACTCAAGAGGTTGTAGCATCTATACTCGAACAATGGTTGATCAAAAGTGGCCATGATGATTCAATCAGGATAGTGTCAGATGTAAGTACTGGAAAACCGGAGTCATTTGACCACCATGGGATGAAGGAGATAATTCGAAGGCAGGATGAAGAGATAACATGGCTTCGCGATGAGATTAACCGTATAGTTACCACCTTTCCAACAATACATCTGGTCCATCATGAATATATACCAGGGAAAAATACTCATCCAGATCTCTCTATGGAGATGCTTAACCCGCTATCCCCATCCCCTTCAATAGGTATGCCAGATGAAAACCAGAATGCAATACCGTCAAATCCAAATGTAGACGTTGATGAATTACAATATTCCCCAGTGATAGAATCATCTTCAGAACAAAATGATCTGATTTCCACCGTATCTGGTGATCAGGCATTACATAATTCAGAACAAGTCAGCGGCAAAACTCTTCGAGGGCTTGTCGGAGGGGTCACCGGAGACAAGAATTATACGGTATTTGAAGCAGCAGCAATCGCCGGTGAATCTGAATCGGTCATCCTTGAGTACATAAATGACGGATTTCTTCCAGCCTTAAAAAATAATGGCACTTTCCTGATCAAGGGAAATGACCTCCGCCAATATATTCTGAGTAAATAATAATTCATCAAGTATTATACACTACTCGGTGCCAAATATTTTAATTATTAAAAATTATTGAGATCTTTTTTTTAATACGATTATACTAGGAGTTTTATACGTATCCAACAGAACTAATATTATGGTGCGTCGGCCTCCTGAACTCATATAGTGTGGTTATTTCGTAGGTTAAACATGTTTATTCCTGAAAAGGGAAATCTGTAAAAGAGAATTCATCGGGTAAGAATTGTCTCGTAAAATATTACCAGGATATGATTAAAAGCATAATTTGGTGCATCTTTTCAATTCGTACACTGTACCCATGAGCAGATATATGGCATGTACCTCTCGAGTATCATCTCATATGTACCATCTGTTTTCATGGAATCAAGAGCCAATTGCCATTTACTGATCATGGATTTGGGAGTGTTAATATTGAATGCAATATAGAGTCCGACCGTCTGATATGACCAAACCTGCCTTATCCTACTCATATCATCACCAATCTGGATGGCACCTTGAGAATAGGTTTCTTTGGTCCCAAACCAGAGAGCAGCCTTTCCTTCAGAAAGTGCGGCAATACACGACCGATCATCAGGAAGAACCAGAAGATTGGTAATACCTGAACTGAGAAGCACCTGATGCCTAGCATCATTCTCAACGACTGCTATTAGTCCTGCTCTTCTGACATCGTCGAGATTATGAATATCCTGTGTATTACCCTCCATTCCATAAAAGGAATATTCAAGAGTCGCTATCGGGCCTACCCACTTAAACATATTATCACGCTGGTGGCTCCTTACTGTTGAGAAGAGAGCGGTTCCCTGTTTTGAAAGAACGATATTATATCCTTTTGACCAGGGTCCAAGATGAATTTCAGGATCATAACCCGTTCTTCTTGCTATTTCCCGTACAACCTCTGTTGAGCGTCCGGAGATCTCACCTTGTTGATTTATATAATTCAAAGGAGGGAGTTCTTCAGTATAGAATATAAATTTTTCACCTGATTGAGATCCAGAAGAATTATTTCCATGTAATCCGGAGGATGATATTGGAGCGGAAAGATACAGTGCTATCACCAGAATAATAAGAAACAGGAAAAATCCTGTGATTTTCCATCGTCTTCCAGAGATATCCATACAGAACTGATCCCCTTCCTATCAGAAATATTCTTTGAATTATCAAGTCGCAGATCTAATCCGTCTGATACAAACCGGTGCATTAACGGGAGAAAATATGTGATATAAGATCTCCTCAGATGCTTACGCAACGCATCAATCAATGAAAAAAGATATCGGCTAATTGCCGATTAATACACACCCTGAGCCTTGACACGGTAGATCTGCCAGAGCAGCCGTCCAACAACCCGGAAGGTGTAGTCAAGTTCTTCAAAGTTGGGGATTTTGTGTGAGTGCAGAATCTTCCGACCACGATCCATTGATGCACCACCAAGAAGGGCCGGAATAATCCGTTTATCAGTAGACGTTGAGAACTTCAGGATCTGATTTGCAAGTTGTTCTGAACTTAGAATATTATTTGGGAACCCAACAATGAAACACATATCCCATAGTGCATCATTTTTTGAGAGAACCTCAAAAGTCTTCTCAAACCGTTGCTCTGTTGCATCACCGAGCAGATCGATAGGATTACCCCGATTCCAGAATTCAGGCAGGAACCCGTTGAATTCCTTGATCAGATAATCTGGAAGATCAATAAGTTTAACCCCGTACCGTTCTGCATAATCAGAGGAGAGAACAGCAAACCCACCAGCATTTGTGACAACAACTGCCCGACGACCTTTCGGGTAGCCTTTCGGATGAGAAAGCATCTCTGCAGCGAGGAATGCACCAGAGAGGGTATGAACGGTAAGAACACCTGACTTCCGGAAGGCTTCCATGTACACATCATATGAACCGGAGAGAGAACCGGTGTGAGAGGCAGCGGCAGCCTGACCACGGGAAGATGATCCAGCCTTTAGAGCGACCACTGGTTTATGCCGCGTGACTTCACTGACCACCTCCATAAAGGCTTTTCCATTCTTTATCTGCTCGATATACATGATGATGACATCAGTATTCGGATCAGAAGCTGCAGCCCTGAGGTAGTCAAAGAAGTTCAGGTCTGCCTGGTTTCCTACCGAAACTACCATAGAGAAACCAATGTCTCCGGAAAGTGAGAAATCAACCACGGTATTAACGATGGCACCACTCTGTGAGATGAAGGCAATGTTTCCCGGGTTTGGAGACTGGGAAACATAGGTAGTATCAAGACCTATCGGGGGGATGATGAGACCCAGACAGTTGGGTCCGACGATACGGGTCCCATATCGATGAGCAATCTCAACAATCCTGTCCTCAAGCATGTGCCCCTCTTCACTCATCTCCTTAAAACCGGCAGTGATGACAACAGCTATCTTCACACCCTTCTTTCCGCACTCCTCCATTACGCCGGGAACATGCCTGGCTGGAACAGTTATAACCGCAAGATCCACCGATTCTTCGGGAACATCAAGAATAGTCGGATATGCTTTGAGACCCTGGATCGTGTCACGTTTGTTATTGATCGGATAGACTTTACCTGGGAAATGGAGCAAATTATGCATGATTGCATATCCCATCTTGCTCTTCTCATCAGATGCACCGATCACCGCAACGGATTTAGGCCTGAAGAAGTCAATCGGTACTTCCATTCGATCATCACTGTGAAGCATACTGACATCATCATCCATAATAACTCTGGCATCAACGGCGCATGCCCCTGAATCATAGAGCCGGATTGGATTGACGTCAAACTCCTTTAATTCTTTCAGCTCAAGAAACATCTTGCAGACGTTCTTGATGATCTGAATGAGAACCTCCTCATCTTTTGGTTTGGATCCCCGATATCCGGTGATGAGCGGGTATGAATTGATCTCTCTTACCATCTCTCTGATATCTTGCTCATCAATTGGAAGGATTCGAAGAGTCACATCTTTCATCAGTTCGACGAGAGTTCCCCCAATCCCAAAGGTGATCACTTTCCCAAATGTCGGATCCGTCTTCCCACCAATAATTAGTTCAAGACCCGGGTCGGCCTGATTCTCGACGATTACCCCGGTTATCTCTGCATTCGGGTTGTAAACCCGTGCACCGGTGACAATCTGGTTAAATGCTGACTGGGCGGCCTCTTTGGTTCCGACACCGACAATAACACCGCCAGCATCACTTTTATGAATAATCTGGGGTGAAATAATCTTCATTACAACCGGAAATCCGATAGCTTCTGCCGCAGCACCCGCATCCTCTGCACGGGTCACGATCCGGTACTTAGGGGTCGGAATACCATACTTCGTGAGGAGATCATACCCCTCAGACTCGCTGAGCATCCATTCTGCCATGAATCAAACCTCATATTAGTATGAACTTTCACCCCGGGTTACCCAGGGTGAAAGTTCTACAAATGACGAAGTAGCCTTCGTCACTTTTCGCACCTACTTGGTGCACCATAATGACATATAAATAATTGTAATTATCGTTCATGTAGAATAGATCAAATCAGAAAAGACTTTTAGGAATTGTCCATGATAGATGATGACAGTTAGGGGGTGAGAATATCTCAACCAATCCAGAGAAGACGCCATTGTCTACCAACGTATACTACCCTGATCAGTCATATCGGGAGTCTGCCCTGATTCATAATTATTCTGAGGAGTACCAGGAGTTCATGAAGGATCCTGACGCATTCTGGCGTCGGATTGCATCAAATCTCCTCTGGTTTGAACCCTGGGATAAGATTTGTGAGTGGGAACACCCTTACGCAAAGTGGTTTACTCATGCAAAACTGAACATCACGTACAACTGCCTGGAGCGACATCTCAATAATGACAGGCGCAATAAAGTCGCTATCTGCTGGGTAGGAGAGAACAACCGGGAGCGTATCCTAACCTATTACCAGCTCCATAAGGATGTGATGCGATTTGCAAACGGGCTCAAGTCGATAGGAGTCGGGAAAGGGGATCGCGTCTGTATCTATATGCCTGCAATCCCTGAAATGGTCGTAGCCATGCTGGCATGCGCCCGTATCGGAGCGGTCCACTGTGTCGTATTCGCAGGATATGGAGCGAAGGCACTGAATGAGCGCATCACCGGATCTCAGGCAAAAGTCGTCATCACAGCCGATGCCACTGTCCGAAGGGGGGGAAGCATCCCTCTCAAACCTATTGTAGAAGAGGCCATCATCAACGCACCTACAATAGAACGGGTTGTTGTCCTCAGAACCCAGGAACCAAAAGTTGGTCTTCTTGATGATCTCGAGATAGACTATGAAGACCTGATGAAGGCATCACCGCGGCACTGCCCGGCAGAACCAATTGGATCTGAAGATCCACTCTTTATCCTGTATACTTCCGGAACTACCGGGCCACCGAAAGGGATTGTCCATGCAACCGGGGGATACATGGTCGGAGCATACTACACGACCAAATTTGTCCTCACCCTCCAGGAGAATGACTTGTACTGGTGTACTGCTGACCCCGGATGGATT
>JAZDKH010000149.1:0-2015 GCA_043803325.1 Methanobacteriota archaeon
CCATAAACATTCTTGAATTAACAGATCTTCCAGTAGAACCTCTTTGCTATACTCCGGATGAGTTTGATCTGATGAGAACAAATCAGAATTCATTTGTTATGATTGCACTTGAAGAAGGAATTGAATTGTTTCCAAGAGCAAACTTCTCCATGTTACTCTATGAATCAGCCCGAAAAAGAGGTATACGGTGAAATAATAGGCCTGTTATTATACCATTTCTTTCTCAAAGAGGACTATCCGATTTGTATTTGTCCCTCCTTCCATATTTGATACCCCCCAGATATTTGCAGTTTTAGTAAAATCCTGGCTGTTGATTATTATCCCCACACAGGTGAACCCGGCGGTGCATCCGACCGGAACAATAACCTCATCGAGTTTTACTGATCCGTTTCTCACTTCCCCCACCTCAAATGCTACCCATCCGCCAGGTTTCGTAATTCGATAGAGCTCATGAAATACCCCCTCCATCACAAGAGCCCAGTCACTCACTTTTCGCAATCTGGTGATCTGTGCTGAAATTTCTTCCTCGTTAATACCATTAAACCAGCACCGGAGCCAGTTGTCCCCGGAATATTGGACAATATCAAGGAATGGAGGAGAGGTGACCGTAAGGGCTACTATCCCATCAGGAATATCTGAAGTATACCGGGCGTCAGCAGTGATGAGCAGAGCAGTCTCTCCTGCAACCCGGAGACTGGTTTTATCCTGATCAGATACCTCCTTAACTAAACTGCGGGTCTTTTTCAGGATGATATCTCTGGTATTCCGATATGGTGGTGTCTGGCTTCGTGACTCATTGATTTTAATCTGACGTTCCGCAGACGCTGCCTGATTGGGAGGCAGAGTATACACAGAGAAGAAGCCGGGCGAGTGCCCGGTCAGACGATTGGTAGCGACCATCCGAATCCACTGGTCAAGATGATCAAGTGTCCCTTCCTGCTTGCGGGTGAGCAGATACCGTCGGAGTGAGACGATCTCTGCTTCTGTATCAGGATGATAGAACATTGAGAGATCCTGATCAGCCTTCAGCCCACGTTCGTATGGGATAGAGAATACCCGTTCCCTGACTTCGTCGAGCGTTGGTACGAAGAACCGTGGTTTGGTAAGAATCTGTGAGAGTGGGTTTATATCGTTCGCGATGACTTTTCTGCCAAGCAATCCAGCTTCAATAGGGGTAGTACCTCTGCCGGTAAATGGGTCATAGATTACATCACCAGGCCTGGTAAGCAGGGTGATGAAGAATCGGGGAAGTTGAGGCTTGAAACAGGCCCGATATGATACTTCATGAATCCTCGCTGCCTGACGTTGTCGTGCTGTCCAGAACTCGTTGGTATACCGGGATATCGTTTTTCCCGAGATTTCGACAGAGTCGAGAACAGTGGTCCCTTCTCTCAGGGTACGTTGTCCTGATGTTTCATCCTCGAGAATGAATGATGTGAGAAAGTCTGTAACCTCTGCAGCATTGCGTCTTGTCATCCCGGGGTTATTGCTCCTCTTTCTTCCGATATCCTTCGAGGAGGAGGGTCATCAGATTTTTTACCGGTTTTTCGGTATGTTCCTGAATGTGTAACTCACAAAATGGGCAGATGGTGATGACTATGTCAGCTCCTGTCCGTTCTATTGCTTTTCGTCTGAGTTCTCCAAGAGCAGCTGCTTCGACTGGCATACCGGATCTGACTCCTCCACCTGACCCGCAGCACTGATTTGGCATCTCTACGAATGTACCGGCTACCAGCCGGAGGAGTTCACGGGGTTGATCACGTATTCCCTGCCCACTCATCAGATGGCAGGGATCATGATATGTTACTGAGTAGTCAAGTCGTGCAGGTTCTGGGATGTCCATTTCGGTCAGTATTTCAGTGACATCCTTCACCGTGAACGGCGTATCATAGTCGTGTTTGAGGGTAGATCCACACCCTGCACACATGGTCATCACGGTGGTAATACCCCGGCTGGAAAAGGCGTTGATATTTTTTTCTTTGAGTTCATCGAGGAATGTTGTCTGCCCCGTTCTA
>JAZDKH010000150.1:0-3885 GCA_043803325.1 Methanobacteriota archaeon
GTTTTCCATGGCCAGTTTAAGAGAGTTTGCAGACTCGCGGGATACCGGGGTTCCCACCCATTGGTGATAGAGAGCACCAAGTTTTATTCCTGCTTCGAAGGCGGCCCGTTCCCGGTCAGATATCATGAATTAGTATACCTCTCATATTAACTTAATGACTCCGTTTTTCGGCTCCATGGCCTCGCCAGATCTGATCATCGCTTTAACCTGTTTATCTACATTATCCATATCAAAGCCCTGCGCCCGGACTCGCTCTATAACATCTTCAATATGAGCACGGCCATTTTCGTCTGCGGTATCTCGAATCACCTGCTTGATTGTCCGAATAAGATCACGCTTCCCTTTGGATACTCCGGTAACAACCATATCAATATCAAAAGACCCGGTCGATGGATCATAGGCTACCTGGCGAAGGCATGTATCAATAATCCGGATTGTCCGATCAGAGTCACTCTTCTCGATGATAGGAGAGAGTCGTATACGAGCACTTGATTCCGCCAGTCTGATAATAGCTTCAAGCTGACGGGCAGTAACCGGAACCGGTTTGTTCGTATCTGCAAGGTCACGTAACTTCATATAATACTCGATAAGTGCCTCACGAGCCTCGGAACTCAGACGGGGGAAGCAATTTCTCTTTGCATATGCCACATACTTCCTAAATATCGTAGGATCAATCTCAGGAGTAACCGGTTTTAACTGTTCACTAATATACTCATCAGTCACTCCGTCTATCGGTGTCCTGGTGTGCTGGGCAATAAGCTCACCAACACTATGGGCTTTTATGATATGCTCAGCGATGGCGAGATCCCGGGTATGCTCCGGCTTATCAGTCAACACAAAGATGAGATCAAATCGGGAAAGCAGGGACGGGGGCATATTAATCTGCTCACCTATCGGAGCAAAATCGTCAAATCGTCCATACTTGGGATTAGCGGCACCTAGGAGAGCGCACCGTGACTTAAGGGTAGCGGTGATGCCTGCTTTTGCAACAGATATTGTCTGCTGCTCCATTGCTTCGTGAAGGGCAGACCGGTCGTTCTTGTCCATCTTATCCATCTCATCCACGCAGGCAACACCCATATCAGCGAGCACGAGAGCTCCTGCCTCAAGTGTCCATCTCCCGTCTCCAAACTCATCCTTGACTGCAGTTGCCGTCAGACCTGCTGCGGTAGAAGATTGACCCGATGTGTAGATAGCCCGGGGAGAGAGTTTGACCACATATCTAAGCATCTGCGATTTTGCTATACCCGGATCACCAATAAGAAGGACATGAATATCACCACGAAGCCGGCTTCCATCAGGCATCTCCTTTGCAATACCACCAAAGAGCTGAAGAGCTATCGCCTCTTTCACATCATCAACCCCGAAGATAGTCGGAGCGATTGAATGAGAAATTTTTCGGTAAATCATCGGATCGTGAGAGAGAGAGATGATCTGTTTCTCATCTTCCTCACTGATGTCTACCTCTTCAAACTCCTTTTCAGCAACTTCTATCGAGATACACTCGATATAAATATCAAATATCGTTGATTTTGTCCCATATGAATTCCGTTGGATCGACCGGAGTATTCCGTTGATCACAATCCTATCACCAGGGGTGACCATGCCGGTAATATCATCGGTTGCATCAATATCGATCGTCTGAGGCTGTTCACCACCACGAAGTCCTTCAGGTGACTCCTGAATACGAAGTTTCTGTGAGTCTACAAACCTGGAAAATCGAGGAATCAACTCTAGTTTCTTCTGAGTACATCCATCTGCTGTGCACCCGTCAGGCTCAGAAAACGGACCATAACCCTGCGCTTTCACGGTTCGATGCCCGGAAGGACACCGAAAAACCGCGAGGGTAATCCGAGGCCTGACCTCCGTAGTCTTACGAAGAATGCCTTCGACACAGATCAGTCTCCCGATATGATCAGACCTGATCTCCCGTATCGCAATCTTCCGGGGGAGATAGAGAAATCTTATATTAATATCAGGCTGTTCCTTCTCTTTCTTTACCTTTATCAGGTGATGATTCTTAACCGCGTCCCTGATATCTCCGATAACTTTTCCGGGATTATCAAGGAGCTCATCTGCCATCTGAGTTCCGGTCTTCCCAAAACTTTCAATGTCATGATAATTTATATAGAGAGAACGCCGGAACGGATATTCGCGGGATATCTCCTCAAGTTCTTTCTTGCATCTGGTTTTTAGGAACCGATGCCAGTCTGCATCACGATCAATAATCTCAATATCTTCGAACTCTTTGGCATAGGTCATAATAACGTTAGTACGAATCAGGTACTAATTTGAGGTGAGAGAAAATTAATATGCCTTATTTTGAGGAAATACGTAGTCCTCTCAATATTTAAAAAAAATTCAATCAGGTCTTGATTACCTGTTAGAACTTATTTCTCATCAGATGGTGCGTCGGCGATAATTACCTGAAGGGACTATCATCTCAAAACACGCACCCTTTCCTTCATGACCTATCTCATCTATAGAAATACCTGTGATGGAGAGGATTTCCCTTACCAGAAAAAGACCAAGACCAGTATTCTTCCCAAACCCTCTTTTAAATATCTGGTTTTTATCTGTACCTGATATCCCGGATCCATTATCAGAAACGAGCACACGAAGACCCTTGTCAGCATTCTCAACCGTGACCGTAATAATGGTCACTCCCTCTCCATGTCTGACAGAATTCTCAAATAAATTATAAAATACTTTATCAATCAGAGGATCAGTAAATATCTCATATCGTTCAGCTTCCGGACTGATGATAACGGGAATATTGACAGAATCTGCAAATCGAATATCTTTGATAACCCGAAGTGACTTCCATATCGGTTCATAATTCCCAAGTTCATCATAGAGCCGGGTAAATTCAATCTGATTTGTTAATTTAGAAAAGAGCATCTTCTCTTTTACAAGGTATTTGTGAAAAGCAGGGTCAGCAGAATCATTATCTGCAAGTTCATGATACCCAAGAACTGCCATCAGGGTGTTCTTCATATCATGCCTGGTTATTGATGATAGGAGGCTTAATTTTTTATTTGCCTGAGAAAGAGCTGATTCAATACGCCGCCGCTCTTCTATCTCCCGATTCAGATCCTCATTCGCTTTTAGAAGGAACTCATTTGCTTCGCTCATCTGATCATTGAGTGTAGCCAGACGGTCTTTTGCCTCAAGAAGTTCATTATTCTTTTGGATCGCTATTTCATAAGTGGATAGGAGAATATTGAGAATCTGAAGCCGGTTTGAAGTGATAAAGTGACGTTGTCCTGCAAAAAAAACCTCGATACCGAGGTTCATCGTATCACTCAACTGAAGGAACCGGTTTGCCAGAATAACCTCTATCCGGGAGAGAAGATACTGATTATCGTAGGGTTTAATTATAAAATTGTCAGCCCCACACTCAAGGCCTTCAACAACATCCTGGGGATCATAGAGCTGAGTAACCAGAATTACCGGCACATTGCACGTCTTCGGGTTCTGTTTTATGGCACGACAGAGTTCATACCCGTCCATCTCAGGCATGATAATGTCTGTAAGAACAAGAGTGGGATTCTCATTAGCAAGGACTTCTAAAGCCTCCTGACCATTATATCTCAGGAGAACGCGGTAACCCGCGGATTCTAGCAGATGTTGAAGGATTGTCGCCTGTGTCTTACTATCTTCTACAATGAGGATAGTAACCGGAGAATGATGATACGAATCAGTCATAATATCTTTTTTTAAATGCCTTAATTTATTCATGGAAACATTTGAATGCTGACTTATCAATATTATTTAACGAGTAAATAAAACATATCTGAACCAAATCTAACATTCCCTGGTTTAAACCATATCTTCGAAATTATTCTAATCAGATACATTCAAACTTTTCGGAAGTCTAACAAT
>JAZDKH010000151.1:0-4846 GCA_043803325.1 Methanobacteriota archaeon
ATAAACTCACATAGAGGTAATTTCACAAACTTAATATTAAGATCATACCTTCGCACCATGGGGCAAAATATTCTCTGATCTTTGTCAGGATTACTTTCACGTTACTCGGCCTCAAACACTCGTTCTCCATTCGAATCCCCTCTACACTTCCTCTCCTTCGAAATCCGGTAACATCCCACCCAATAGTAACAACCAAATGGGTCCTCAACAGCGGAGAGAACGCTCTCACCATCGGTGTGCTCCAACTAGGATTTACCAGTGTGTCCTCATTCGGAGCAATGCTCCTCTATGAGCTGCCACTTCAGACAGTATCTCAGGAAAGTTGGGTGATAATCCTCTATCTTGCCATATTCTGCACGTTGATTGGATTTGTTCTGCAGGCCGTAGCCCAGGAATTCACCTCCCCTGAACACACCTGCCTCATTTACACCCTTGAATCGGTGTTTGCCACCCTGTTTGGGTATGTGTTTCTCCGGGAGATACTGCCGGTTCAAGGGTATGTCGGGGTGATCCTGGTGTTTGCCGGTGTGATAATCCATTCGGATTTTCATCAAATAATGATCTGCAGTATCCTGGACCAATACCATTAATATCCCCTGCTCCAAGACTCTGGCATGATATCATCGGTCCGGGTACAAGGCGTTACGGAATCATCAGAACGACATCTGGTACAATGCATCAGGGATGTTCTGATCCAGGGGACCAATGATCTCTCCTGGCTGAAAAGAGGAGATGTTGTCCTCATAAAACCGGCATTAAATTCAAGAGACCCCTATCCGGCAACCACTCATCCGGTTGCCGTCGCAGCGGTCTCAGCACTGCTCAAAGAACGGGGGGCAACCGTCGTCGTAGGTGATCAGTCAGGAATAGCATCCGTCCTTGCCTGTCCGGATAAGATTATCAGGGGAAGTACCAGGCAGAATTGTGTAATGTCAGGTATGGGAAGCCTCGATGATGATTCCTTTGTCAGCTTTGAAGACGGGGGCTGGAATACCGGTTTCTATCATCACCAGTCACCACATACCCGGTCCTGGCTAAATGGTTTTTATCTCACTACCCAGGCCCTAAAAGCAGATCATATCATCAACCTTCCCCGGGTAAGCAGTCACGCACAGGCCGGGGTAACGTTAGGGCTGAAATGCCTCGTAGGATTGCTCCGCGAAGACAGCCGGATAGAATTTCATGCCAATGGCCCGCTCAATCAGTATATCATCAAGAATGCAACCGGCAGCGGTCTGCCATCTCAGGATGATCATACCGGGACCTTTTTTGAGAAGATCGTTGAGATCAGTGATGCCATCAGGGACAAACTCCGGTTCACACTGTTTACCGCAACAAAAATTCAGGTACTGTTTGGACCGGACAGGTTTGAAGTCAGACGGGGAGACAAGGGGCTGGGCCGGGCCTATGAAGTCAGTCCGAAACCGGGGCTTGTCTTCGGAAGTGCGAATCCGGTTGCCGCTGAAGCAGTAGCCCTTGCTCTTGTACTAACTTATAAAAGATCTACACCTCTGGTCCGGCGGTTATATGAGATGCTGGTCCTGCATCAAAATCCGTACATACGAGAACTCTATTCTTTGCCGGTGAAAGAGCACCCCTTTATCAGGCATGCTCAAGCGATTGGCCTTGGTTCTTTTCCGGATGAGATCATCTACCAGGATGTCCCCCGGGAGATGCAAAACCAGTTTGCCCATTTGTTGGAGTAACAGAAATTATTACGAGGCATAAATCAGGAAATATCATTATAACGATTGTAAAAGACCAAAAAGGGATGGTGGCAACATAGAAATATACGGAAATGAACAGGAGAGTCAGCATGCGATAAAACTCTCGTGGTTGTATTCAATCCGTGCTTCAGACAGGGCCCATCCCATCCACAACCCGTCTCATAAAAAAATTAATTTACAGAAGGCATACGAAAACCTATGAGATGGAATTGACCAGCGATTTAGATCCTGGACACCTTTTTCAGCCAGGTAAAGATGATATGGGTAGCTTCGTCGTTGAGTTCTGCAGGCCTTAGGTCTACGTTTACTAAGGGTTCTGATCTCAAAGCCCTGATGTTACGTTATTGCCCGGCTGCAATTCTTTACCCCCACCATAAATGTAGTGGTGAGGGGCCGTTTTCAATTATTGGTACTGAGGGCACTACACTCCGGCTCGTGTCTCATCACTTCACGTATTTTTCCAGGATATACCCCATTCGAAAATTTTCCCTGCCAGTTTACACCTCCTCTCCCTCCAGCCGGTACACATCCCACCCGATCTTCTTACCCCCGACCTTCTCGTAGAACCGGATTGACCCTTCATTCCATTGCAGGACCATCCAGTCCATCCGGGAGCATCCCCGGGTCCGGGCGGTATTCCGGCAGAACGAAAATAATTCTCTTCCAAATCCCTGCTTCCGGAAATGGGAAAGTACAAAAAGATCCTCGATAAAGAGCGTGGAACGGGCTAGGAATGTAGAATAGGTCAGGAAGAACGAGACAAAGCCGACCGACAAATCCCCCCGCTTTCCGATGTACGCTTCGAAGTGCGGGGGATACAGAAGAATATCACGGGTCAGCCGTGACCGGGTCTCGGCATCGGGAGGAGCGAGATGCTCATACTGGGCAAGTTCGGTGAGGAGAAAGAGAAAATCGGCTATATTGTGCCCGCTTACCCGTTCAATGGTTAGTTCTGTCATCATTCCGGACGATATCTATCCAGGGAAAGGGAATATCCCCTTTCCCGGAAAATTGGTGTGGTATGGTATTTCTTGAGATGAGTGGAATAGAAATTCGTTATTTTATATACACCCGGATCCGTGACTCTGGACCTTTGTCAGGATTACTCTCACCTCACTCGGCCCCAGCCGCTCAGTTTCCATCGTAAACCCACAGCAGTCAGACTCCAGGGCAATCCATGGGGGAACATGATCACAGATGACCTCAAGCTTCTGGTACGCCCCTTTCCGGATAAATTTCTGAAGCACCTGCTTACTGCTCACTTCCGGTCTCTTCCCCTGGATATCCTTGATAGACAGATAATACACTCCCGGTGAGATCTCTGCCGGAACAGGGATTTCTGCAGAGCCCGCGGGAGTATCTGACTCCTGATCCTGTTCATCCTTCCAGACCTGATCCAGAAACTCTTCCGGTCTTCCTGCTATCTCCCAGACAGTGCATCTCGCCTTCTCCAGTTCAAAGAAGATAGCCCCGGATGCAGTCAGGGTAACAAAAATCCTGCACTCACCAAGGAATTGTACCAGATCTCCCATCTTAAGACGGAGCGGGGCAAGACCCTGATTCTGATCCAGAGAGAATGACATCTTCCTGACGGGTTCCCAGGAACACTGTACCTTGGAGTAGACAACGACCTCACCAGGACCCGTCAGAGTAGTAGTATTCCCATCCTGACCAAGCATAACTGCAATCTCGGGGATCATATCTTCTCCTTCAGATAACCAGTCGCTCCACGACCGTCCCACCCTCGATGTGCTGGTCCATAATCTCAGCCACATCATCCGCTCCCACGGATCCATACCAGACATTATCAGGATAGACCACGACAATCGGTCCCTTCTCACAGATCCCGAAACATCCGGTATTGGTGATGAATACATCACCACCCAGTTCGCGGTCTTCAATCTCTTCCATGAACTTTGCCATCACATCAACACCTTCTTTGGTGTGGCAGAATCCTTTCTGCTGCCCGGTAGGGCGTGAACTGGTACAGATAAATATGTGGTGTTTTGGTTTTTGCATAGATATCACTCATGTACACTAAAACATATCTTCCGGAACCCTGGTGGGCAACCGCTGGGATGTATGAAACATCTCTTCTTTCTTCTTCTCGCGATAACACCCGTACTTCTGGCTAAGAAGGGTGTTCGTGAACCGGTCCAGGAAGGCAAGGGTTCCTGCATATCCGGCTGAGAGTATCCGCTGGCCGCCAATCCGGTCATGAATCGGGTACCCAACCCGGGTAACCGGAATACCATGCCGCTCTGTCAGGAACTTCCCGCCTGAATGGCCGACTCCAATCGTTGCCCCGGTCTGGACTGCGGCATTTTCTATCGCCGCAAAGTCAGCCTCTTCTATCAGAACCGGCTGCTCTGCCAGATCCGAGAGCACCGGAATGAGTCGCTCTTTGAGCTTGCTGTGTGGGGATCCACTGGCTATGACAACCGGTTCTGCACCGTTCTCGACACAGACTCCGGTCAGGGCATACACCAGTTCCGGCTCTCCGTAGATGACCACTCTGCCTTCTGCATTATATTTGTGGGCATCAGCCATTCCATCCAGGAGCCAGCCCCGCTCAAAAGCGAGAGCTTCCGGAACGGGTATTCCGCTGATTCCTGATAATGCGGCAATAAATTGATCCACGTTGTCAAGCCCGATGGGAATTGGCAGGTTGATCAGCCTCACTCCGAACTGCTGCTCAAGGTAGAGTCCGGGAGACAGGGCATCCGGACAGGTCTGGCCAAACTGAATCGTCACCGGAGCCCCGGGCATCAGGGCGATGTCAGCCGTGCAGGTTCCACCGCTTGGGATCTTCTGGTATCGTCCCCCATAGGGGCGATCCAGGGTCAATGAATAATCAGGGATCAGGGTGTATTCCATCCCGAAAAGACCCATTATCCGCTTTATCTCCCTGATATCAGCCGGGCTTATATGGGGGATGATCACATTGATCCGGTCATGCTGCTCACAGGGCCGGGCATAATGGGTGATTATCCCCCGTGTCGTTGCCCAGAACCCTTCCGAGTGAGTGCCGCCGTAGCTGGGAGTGGCGACCGGGATGATATCCACCCCGAGACCCGGATTATCCTGGACATAGGTCCGAATGATCCGCTCCATATCCT
>JAZDKH010000152.1:0-3382 GCA_043803325.1 Methanobacteriota archaeon
TGGCACACGAGGTATTGAACTCTATACTGAGCTCAAGCCGGATCTGGTCATCCTCGATATCCTGTTGCCTGATATGAACGGCCTTGAAGTTCTCAAACGAATAAAGGCGATGAATGCTGACGCTAGAATCCTTATGTGCACTGCATCTGAACAATCCGGCCATGTACAGGATGCTCTCAATACGGGAGCATCCGGATATGTTGTCAAACCTTTCACCCAGGACGAACTCAACAAAAAAATTACCGCCGCACTCACATAAACATCCCCGATATCAACGCTCCTTTTAATGCACTATTTATCGTTCCCTGGTACTAACAGATAAGGAGTGAGACTGATCTTTGAGTTCTGGGGTGAACACCCGGATATTCCGCGTGCAGAGGTGTCATGCCTTGGAACGGTGACAGACCATCGTACCCAGGTTGCCGTGGCAGAGATCCCCAATCCCGAGGTCCTTGGAAGGCTTGCCTATACTCATCGGGTGATGCGACATCAGGGTGAATGTCATGCTGATGAGGAGTCTTTTGTCAGAATGCTCACTGGTCTTGACCTAATCGCTGATCGCCCATTCTGTGGGAGAGTAAAAAAGATGGATGGGCATCTGATGAAAACTCCATCTACTCACCTTGAAAAACTGATTGGGAATCATATCCAAGGCCAGGTCTCGGTATCAGCACCAGAGATTGTGTACCGCGCAATCATCTCTGGAGACCGGATCTATTTTGGTGAGGTGATTTGGGAGATTGAACGGGGACCTTACCATGAGCGAAAACCCGGAAATAGGGATTTTTTTCATCCTGGCGTGATGATGCCACGGATGATTCGGGCTCTCGTGAATCTGTCCCATGCCATGCCTGGTGAGATCATTCTCGACCCATTTTGTGGGACTGGAGGGACACAGATAGAAGTAGATATGCTCGGCTGTCAGGCAATCGGGACAGATGCAGATCCCCTGATGATCCAGGGATCCAGACTAAACCTGCCAGAATCAAATGCTGCGGTCGCAGATGTGCGTTATCTCCCTTTTCCTGATAATTCAGTAGATCATATCGTATCAGATCTCCCTTATGGGCACTCAGTCTTAATAATCGGTTCAGGTCTGGACGATCTGTATCGTAATGCCCTGGCAGAGATGCGCAGGGTTACAAAACCAAACCTTCGCTCAGTGATAGTCACCCACCGGGATATCAGACCCCTGGTCAGGAGGTATTTCTCGATCTGTGAATATTATGAGCAACGAGTTCACAAAAGTCTCACCCGCCGGGTTCTTGTCATTACGAAGAGATGAGAATAAATCATATTATACCTATAAGCCAGACTATCGCATAGATACATATGAGAGATGCAGCCTTGCTGCAATACTAATATGGCTTTTACGTTCTTTTTCAGGGATACGCAGACACTTCGTCTGGCTATTGAATATTTTCATCCATACATTCAAAGCAGATCAAAGATTACTGTGTGGAGTGCCGGATGTGCCACGGGTCAGGAGCCGTATACCTTTGCAATCCTGCTCCGTGAGATCATCGGACCACACCTTTTTCGAAACGTCAGGATTTATGCCACCGATATTGATCAGTACGATCAGTATGGCCCGATTATTACAGAAGGGAAATATCTGGCTAAGGACCTGGAACGGATTCCAGAAGACATTTTTACCCGGTACTTCTCCCCATTTCCCGAAGATCACGCATACTGCCTGATATCCGAAGAGATTAGACATGTGGTAGAGTTTAAAAAACATGATCTCCTCTCCTTCGAACCGATACGAACCGGAGTTCATCTGATCATCTGTAAGAATGTTCTCCTTCATTTCTCGCCAGAGGAAAGGCTCAGAGTATGGCAGATGTTCTACGATGCTCTTGAAGATGGGGGATTCATGCTCCATGAGCATACACAGAAACTTCCTGACGAACGGAATGAGAAGTTCGAACAGATAGTCATGAATGCCCAGATATTCAGAAAACAGGGGAATGGATGATAGTTCGAAACCTCACCGGGCATAGTAACGAGTATACCTCAAATGTCTACCATGTTACCGGAAATTATCACAAACTAAGTGATCTGCATACCCTCATTGATGTCGGCCGTGATGTGTCAGTCCTTAGAGACCTCAGGATGTTACGGACAGGAATTGGAAAAAAGCCAGTTGATCAGATCTTTCTGACCCATTCTCACTTTGATCATGCCGCTCTACTCAAAGAGATACTTGCCAGATATCCTGTCCCGGTATATGCCCATCCTGAGAGTAGAATTCAGGGAATAATTCCAGTGCAGGATAAGGAGATTGTTCAGATCGGGGACAGAGAGTGTGAAGTATTATGGGCGAGCGCTCATAGCGAAGATTCTATCTGCTATTTCTGCCATGACGATAGATATCTCTTTTCTGGAGATGTCCCTATCCGGATATATACGAGTGATGGTATCTATGATCCAGCATTTCTTCCCTTCTTTGAGAAGATATCCTCATTTGATGTGAAAGAGATCTATCCAGGCCACGGTGATCCGATCATCGGGGACGTTCAACATATCCTTGATGAATCATATAAAAACCTCAGGGAGAGTCACTTTGTCTGAATCTTTTCTCCTTCCACTAGGCGAAATCCTGGAATTCAGGCACTTGTTGATGAAAAGTCAGCGGATCCCTTTGGTTCATCGTATTCACGTTGAGGTGACCACGGTATGCTGGTGAGGAATCTTTCAACCGGTTCTGAGATCTATACCGCGAATGCATACCTTTGCACCTGGGTACCACAGAAAAACACAGGAGAAGAGCAGGAAAAATGTCTATGTTCCGACATGTGTGGTCTGCTTATAGATACCGGGTGTGATTCGAAAATTCTGACAGCACTCAGAAGGATTGCCTCAGAAACCGGAGAACAACCTGTGTGTGATGTGATCCTTACCCATAGTCACTATGACCACACCCGTACACTGAGTGAGATACAGGCGATCTGGCCGGTCAGAACCTATGCATATTCTGCCTATATTGACGGGGTTGATCAGGTGGTAAAAGGAGGTGAGAAGATTTCGGTACATGGGTATACATTCGAGATGATCCACGTTCCCGGACATAGTAGTGATTCACTGTGTATATATTGTCCAGATGAGGAGATCCTCTTTTCAGGTGACACCCCGCTGGTTATCTGGGGCACAGATGGAACATATGAGCTTCCGTTTGTCCGGGCATTTGAAATTCTTGTTAAATTACCAATATCAACGATTTATCCAGGCCATGGGGAACCAATAATTGGTGATTGTAATCGGATTCTGGACCAGTCACTCCGAAATCTGCGAAAAAGCAGACTTATTTAGTATAAAAAGTGGAACAATTCCAATACACTTCCATGTGGACCGCTGCCTCATGGGTTTATCTCCATAAGGG